>JAPUJD010000165.1 GCA_027296385.1 Acidobacteriota bacterium
GGCACGGTTTCCGCAAGAAGGAGAACCGGGAAGAGGGCTACGCTGGCATTCTCGAGTTTCTCGACGAGCACCTGCGACCGATCGGCCGCGAGCTGACCGGTTAGCCGTTCCCGGCGCTCGCAGTGCGCCCGCGCGGACTCCTGTCGCCGGCCGTTGGAACTGGCGACCTGCCTCAGGCCGGGATCCGGGCTACGAGGTCGATCTCGACCAGGGCGCCTTTCGGCAGGGCGGCGACCTGGACCGTCGAGCGGGCGGGGCGGTGGTCGCCCATGAAGTCGCCATAGAGCCGGTTGAGCTCGGCGAAGTCCGCCAGATCGACGACGTAGATCGTCGCCTTGACGACGTCGCCCGGCGCACAGCCGGCGCTGGCGAGCACAGCACGCAGATTGGCGAGCACTCGACGGGCCTGGGCGCCGAAGTCGGTTCCGACCATCTCACCGGTTGCTGGGTCCAGGGCGATCTGACCCGAGGTGTAGAGCCAGCCGTCAGAGGAGACGGCCTGCGAGTAGGGGCCGATCGCCGCGGGAGCCTCTGCGGACTGGAAGGACTTCATGTGTTGTTCCCCTGGATGATGCCGATGTAGGAGAGGTTTCGGTAGCGCTCGTCCAAGTCGAGGCCGTAGCCGACGACGAAGTCGTTGCCCACCTCGAAGCCGCTGTAGGCGATCTCGACCGGGACCTCCCGCGCTGGCACCTTGTCGAGCAAGGTGCAGAGCTCGACGGCGCTCGCGCCGTGCTCGGCGAGGATGTCGAGGGCCGTCGCAGCTGAATAGCCGGAATCGACGATGTCCTCGACCAGGAGGACGGGCTTACCGCTGAGATCCAGCTGCGGCCGGCGCTTGATCTCGAGTCGACCGCGCACGGTACCGCGGTAGCTCGTGATCTGGACGAAGTCGATCTCCACCGGCGTCTTGAGTCGACGGGTGAGGTCGGCCAGGAAGTAGAAGGACCCCTTGAGCACGCCGACACAGGCGATCACCTCTGCCTCCGCGTGACGTTCGTCGATCTCGGCAGCAAGCTCGTCCAGCCTTTGCTCTAGTTGTTCTTTGGAGATCAGGACGTTGATGGTGGGTTCGGTCATGGGCCGCGTATCGTAGCAGGCCCCCCGCTGGGCGGCGAACGCCGAATCGGTTATGGTTCGCGACGGAAGCCGGAGCGGCATTCTTGGTAGCGCCGGGCGAATCGAAGCGAATGAGCGAACTCGAGAATCAGATCGAGCACAGGCGGCGCAAGCGCGCCGAGCTGGCGGCAGCCGGCATCCAGCCGTTTCCCTCGAGCTACCCGTTCGACTTCGAGCCGACCGAGATCCACGGTCGCTTCGGAGGGCTCTCGGCCGAAGACCTGGAGCGAGCTCTCGTACAGGTGTCCGTGCCGGGACGTGTCAGGGCGCTGAGGAGTCACGGCAAGACAGCCTTCATGGATCTCCACGATGGCCGCTCGAAGCTACAGGTGATGGTCCGGCGCGCGGCGCTTGGGGCGCCTGCCGGCGCAGTCTTCGAGAGCACCGATCTGGGCGACTATCTGGGAGCCAGCGGTACACTGATGCGGACCCGCACGGGGGAGCTCACGCTCCTGGCGGCTGACCTGACGATGCTGGCCAAGGCGATGCGACCGTTGCCGGAGAAGTGGCACGGCCTGGCCGACGTGGAACAACGCTATCGGCGGCGCTATCTGGACCTGATCGTGAACCCGGAAAGCCGGCGGGTGTTCGAGGTCCGGGCCGCTCTGGTCCAAGGGTTCCGCGACGCGCTCAACGACGAGGGGTTCCTCGAAGTCGAGACCCCGATGATGCAGTCCTTGGCGGGTGGCGCGGTGGCACGTCCTTTCGTCACCCGCCACAACGCGCTCGACATCGACCTCTACCTGCGAGTGGCACCCGAGCTCTACCTCAAGCGCTTGCTCGTCGGAGGGATGCACCGGGTCTACGAGATCAACCGCAGCTTCCGCAACGAAGGTATCTCGACCCAGCACAACCCGGAATTCACCATGCTGGAGTTCTACTGGGCATTCGTCGGGTATCGGCATCTGATGGACTTCACCGAGCGAACCTTCGCGGATCTGGCGCAGAAGGTACTCGGCCGGCAGCAGCTCCCCTGGCAGGGTCGCGAGCTCGATCTGACGCCGCCGTGGCGCCGGCTGACGGTGAAGGAGGCCATCGCCGAGCACGCAGGAGTCGATCGAGACCGGCTCGAGCGGACAGAGGATCTCCAGGCTGAGCTCGGGAGCCGCGGCTGCGAGCTGCCGACAGTCCGCAACTATGGCAATCTGCTGATGTCACTGTTCGAGGCGACGGTGGAGGAGCATCTGCAACAGCCCACCTTCATCACCCAGCTGCCCGTCGAGGTCTCGCCGTTGGCCAAGCAGAACCCTGCCGATCCTCGCTTCACCGACCGCTTCGAGCTCTACATGGGCGGCATGGAGATCGCCAACGGCTTCAGCGAGCTCAACGATCCCGAGGTGCAGGCGCAACGCTTTCGACAGCAGCTCGCCGCTCGTGAGCAGGGTGACGACGAGGCCCACCGTTTCGATCACGACTATGTGCGAGCGCTCGAGCACGGCATGCCGCCGGCGGGCGGAGAAGGCATTGGGATCGATCGGTTGACGATGCTTTTCACCGACTCGGGATCGATTCGCGACGTGATTCTCTTCCCACTCTTGCGCCCCGAAGCGGTCGGCGAGTCGGAGCCCAGTGCCGACTGAGATCGCGCGGCGCCATGTTGCCGGCGCAGGTACATTGCCGTTTCAGATCGCCCTGAGATACTTGCGCAGCACCCGCAAAGATGCCCTCGTAAGCTTTCTCTCGTTGGCGGCTTCGTGCGGTATTGGCCTTGGCGTGGCCGCATTGATACTGGCTCTCGCGGCCCTATCGGGTTTCCAGGGAGCTTTGCGCGAGGAGATCGTGGCGCGCACGCCAGAGATCGAAATCACGCCGTCGCCGGGGGCCGACGTCGCCGCCCTGGTGGCGGAGATCGAAGGCCTGCGGGCGGGCTTGACGGCCCAGCTCTTGATGCGCGGCCGCGGCTGGGTCGTAGCGCGCGGGGCCGCCAAGCCCGTGCGCCTGATCGCCTTCCAAGAGACCCTGCCGAGCCTCTTTCCAGGCGTAGATCAACGATCCCAAGGGCTCTACGTAGGCTCGGCGCTGGCGGCGCGGTGGCGGCTCGAGGTCGGGGAGATCGTCGAGGTGGCGTCGGCTCGCCCCACATTGTCGCCGCTGGGGCCGCAGCCTCGTGTGCGGCGTGTTCCAATTGCCGGCGTCTTCACCAGCGGGCGCGCGGAGATCGAGGATCGCGTGGCGCTGCCCTGGGCGGTCGGCGAGAGCCTCATTGGGGCACGCGGGTTGGTGCTCCTGGTCGGCTCGGGCGACCTGGAGGCGGTCGACGAGGTGATCGAGCTGATCGCGCCCTTGTTGCCCGCGGGCTCCCAGGTGCGCACCTGGCGCGACCTGAACCGGGGGCTGCTTTTTGCCTTGCGGCTCGAGAAGAGCTTGACGTTCCTGGGGGTGTTCCTGATCGTCGTCGTGGCGGTTCTGGCGATGGTCTCGGGTCTCATGCTGATTCTGGCGAACAAGCGGCGCGAGGTTGGCATGCTCCGCGCCATGGGGCTCACACCGGGCGGCGTGCGAAGCGTCTTTCTCTGGCTAGCGGCGCTGCTGGCGGGAGCCGGAGCCGCGGCCGGCTGGGCGGTAGGCGCCTTGCTGGCCTGGATCCTTGACCGCTGGCGGTTGCTCAGCTTGCCCGACCAAGTCTACTTTCTCGATCACGTACCCTTTCGCCTGCTGCCACTCGATGGCTTGGTGGCGCTCGTCGCGAGCCTCGGCCTGGCCATGGTCTGCGCCGCTTGGGCAGCGAACCGCGCGGCTCGTTTGCGACCGGTGGAGGCACTGCGACGATGAGTCTAGGCGTCCGGATCCGTGACCTGTTCAAGACCTTCCGCGACGGAACACGGTCGACCGAGGTCCTGAGCGGGGTCGATCTCGACGTCGAAGCGGGCGAGTTCGTCGCCGTCGTCGGTCCCTCCGGCTGTGGCAAGTCGACGCTCCTACATCTGCTCGGCGGGCTTGACGAGCCGGATTCAGGGGAAGTGTGTATCGGTGACCAGCGCCTCAGCGCGCTCGACGGCGCGAGCCTGGCCGCCTTCCGCAACCGGACGATCGGATTCGTCTTCCAGTTTCAGGAGCTGCTGACGGACTTCACGGCCCTCGAGAACGTCATTCTGCCGGGCCGAATCCGCGGCCTCGCGGGCACCGCACTCGAGAGCCGAGCGCATGACTTGCTGGCCGAGGTGGGCCTGGAGGATCGTGAAGGGGCCTTCCCCGGTGAGCTCTCCGGCGGTGAGCGGCAGCGCATTGCGTTGTGCCGCGCTCTGCTGCTCGAGCCACCTCTGCTGTTGGCCGACGAGCCCACCGGTAACCTCGATCCGCAGAGCGGAGAGCTCGTGTTCGATCTGATGCTGGGTTTGCAGCGACGCCATGGAACCACAGCGTTGGTCGTGACCCACAACCCTGAGCTCGCGCGACGCTGTGCTAGAGTTTTGCTCCTCGAGGCGGGGCGATTGAGCCCGTTCTAGAGGGATTTTCGGCCCTCGCGGCCCCCTTGCTGGGGGGTGGGTGAGGCGGCCGGAAGAGGATCTCGACGATGTTCGAAAAGTACAATGAAAAGGCACGCCGGGCGCTCTTCTTCGCCCGTTATGAGGCGAGCAAGCTAGGCAGTCGCGTCATCGAGTCCGAGCACATTTTGCTCGGGATCCTGCGCGAGGGCGAGGAGGCGGTTGCCGAGATCCTGCAGCGCTTCGAAGTGCTGCCGGAGGATCTCCGGCGCGAGATCGAGGGCGAACGCGTTTTCGTCGAGCGCATCTCCTCCACGGCGGAGCTGCCGCTGTCGGAAGAGTCGAAGAAAGTCCTCGCGTACGCCTCGCACGAGGCCGAGAGCATGCTGCACGGCGCTGTCGGCTCCGAGCACCTGCTGATCGGTATTCTGCAAGTCGAGAGTTGCCTGGCCGCTCGGGCTCTGGTCCAGAGCGGCATCGACCTTTACACGTTGCGAGAGGAGGTGCTGTCGATTGCCAAGGAGCGCGAGGCGTCGGACCAGAAGAAGGAGCTGCCGTACCTCTCCGAGTACGCTCGCGACCTGACTCAACTCGCGGCTCAGGGCGATTTCGACCCGCTCGTCGGGCGTGACCGTGAGCTCGAGCGGATCATCGAGATCCTGTCCCGACGGACCAAGAACAACCCGATACTGCTGGGGGAGCCCGGCGTTGGCAAGACGGCGATCGTGGAGGGCCTGGCGCAGAGGATCGTCGAGGGCAAGGTGCCGATGGTGCTGGCCAACAAGCGCTTCCTGGCGCTGGACCTGTCGCTCATCGTGGCCGGGACGAAGTACCGCGGCCAGTTCGAGGAGCGGCTCAAGGGTATTCTCAAAGAGCTGAGAGAGAACAAAGACGTCATCGTCTTCATCGACGAGATCCACTCGCTCATTGGTGCCGGTTCTGCCGAGGGGTCTCTCGACGCGGCGAACATCCTCAAGCCGGCTCTGTCGCGTGGCGAGGTTTCGTGCATCGGGGCGACGACGCTCACGGAGTTCCGCAAGTACATCGAGAAGGACCGGTCTCTCTTGCGGCGCTTCCAGTCGATCCAGATCGACCAGCCGTCACCTGAGGAGACTCTGGAGATCCTCGAAGGCGTGAAAGAACGCTATGAGGCCTTCCACCGCGTGCGTTACAGCCCTGACGCGCTGCAGGCCGCTATCTACCAGTCGTCGCGCTACATCCCCGATCGGCAGCAGCCGGACAAGGCGATCGACGTCATCGACGAGGCGGGGGCCAAGGTCAAGCTGAGGCGCGTGCGGGACACTCAGCACGTGCGGCAAGTCGAGGAGGAGATCCAGCAAGTCATCAAGGAGATGAAAGCGGCCATTTCCGACAAAGACTTCGAGCGCGCGGTCTACCGGCGCGAGCGAGAGATCGAGCTGCGAGAGGACCTCGAGGGAGTGCGGCACGCTCATGACGAGGACCAGACGGTGGAGGTGAGCCGCGCCGACGTCGAGCTGGTCATCTCGGCCTGGACTGGGATCCCGGTTTCGAGCCTACGCAGCGACGAGGCCGAGAAGCTGGCCAAGATGGAGGAGATTCTGCGCCAGCGGGTGGTCGGCCAGGATCACGCCATCAACTCGATCAGTCGCGCGATCCGGCGTTCACGTCTCGGCGTGAGCAACCCGCAGCGTCCGGTGGGCTCGTTCGTTTTCCTCGGTGCTTCCGGGGTCGGCAAGACCGAGACGGCACGTCAGCTCGCTGAGTTCCTCTTCGGCAGCTACGAGTCGTTGGTCCGCTTCGACATGAGCGAGTACATGGAGAAGCACGCGGTCTCCAAGCTGATCGGCTCGCCGCCAGGCTATATCGGTCACGAGGAGGGCGGGCAACTTACCGAGAGGATCCGGCGCGCCCCCTATTCGGTCATCCTCTTCGACGAGATCGAGAAGGCCCATCCGGACGTACTCAACCTGCTGCTGCAGATCCTCGAGGACGGTACGCTGACCGACGCCTATGGCAACAGGGTCGATTTCAAGAACTCGATCGTCCTGATGACGTCAAATCTGGGCAGCAAATTGGTCATGCGCGGCGGCCTGATGGGCTTCGGCGGCTCGGATGCGGAGCAGGACTTCGCGCGCATCGAGCAGGAGATCCTCAGTGAGCTTCAGCGGGCCTTCAGCCCCGAGTTCATCAATCGAGTCGACGAGGTCATCGTCTTCCGGCCGCTCGGAGAGCCGGAGCTGATGGCGATCGTCGATCTGCTTCTCGAGGATGTCAACAAGACGCTGGCCCAACGTGGCATCCAGGTCGAAGTCGACTCCGCGGCCAGGCAGTGGCTGCTGACCCAGGCCGGTATCGAGCCGGCGACGGGAGCTCGTCCTCTCAGGCGAACGATCCAGCGTCATATTCAGGACGCGGTGTCGGAAATCCTCATCGCCCACCCTGACGCCGAGCTCGGGACCCTCGAGGTGTCGGTCGACGCTGGAGAACTGAAGCTGCAACAAAGAAGGCTGGAGCTGGCGAGCCCGCCGGCGCCGATCGCGGATCCCGCCTAGGCTAGAAGCTCTACCTTCCCCACTCGCTACGATGGACCGGTTTTTGCAGGCCGACAGCCCGTGGACATGATGCCGCGTACTGGCCCGTGGGGGCGGCGGGGACCGGGCGGTGAAGCCCGGGGCCCGCGAACCGAGGAGTTGCCGCAATGATCAAGTCGTGCTGGCGCGCAGGTTTGGCCGCGCTCTGCCTTATCGGCATGTCTCTGGCGTCGACCGCCGCATCGGCCCAACTCTATGACGGCCAGCCCATCGTGGAGTTGAGATTCGAGGGGCTGGAGAGGCTCGGGGAGCAGACCCTGAGGTTCTACCTCGGACTGGAGGAGGGCTCGTCGCACACAGCCGCCTCGCTCAATGGGAAGCTGCATCTTCTCTGGTCGCGCAATCTGATCGACGACATCTCGATCACGACGGAGAAGGTACCGGGCGGCATCTCGATGATCATCCGCTTGGTCGAGCGCCCGACCTTGGATGCCGTCGAGTACCAGGGCCTGAAGCGGGTGCAACGCATGGATATCACCGACCGCGCTACCCGCGACGCTATTCTGGCCCGTGAGGGAGATCCGCTCAGCGAAGGCGAGCTCCATCGGTTGAAGGCGGCGATCGAGAGCCTCTACGCCGAGCGCGGCTACCGGCTAGCCGAGGCTAGCTACGTCATCGACCGCAGTGTCGGTGGCGAGGTGCGAGTCATCTTTTCGGTCGACGAGGGGGACAAGGTTCGCATCGCCGACGTCGACTTCGAAGGCAACACGGTGTTCAGCGACAGTCGCTTGCGCTGGGCGATGAAGAAGACGAAGGAAAGCGGTTTCATCACCAAGCTGCTGCGCCACGACGTGTTCGAGGAAGCCAAATTCGAAGAGGATCTGGACAACGTCCGCACGGTCTATCGCAAGGCAGGCTACAAGAACCTCGTAATCGGCGAGCCGAAGATCGAGATCAAGGCCCAGCGTCCCGAGGCGGCATCGGCCGACCAGCAGCGCCGCCGCATGGTGATTACGATTCCCCTCGAGGAAGGGCAGCGCTGGAAGCTGGGCGAGATCTCGATCGAGGGCAACGAGAAATTCAGCGATGAGCTCCTGCTGGCCCAGTTTCAGAGGCCGAAGGCCGGCTGGCTGCGTTCGACTGTGGTCGACAAGGGTGTCGAGGCCATCGGCGAGGTCTATCGCAACACGGGCTTTCTCTACGCGCGGGTGGACTCAGAGCTCGTGGAGCGCGATGGTGACGTGGCCGATCTCTTGGTGCGAATCGACGAGGGTGACCAGTATCGCGTCGGTCGCATCGAGTTCGAAGGCAATCTCAAGACCAAGGACAAGGTCATCCGGCGTGAGCTCGGGGTCCAGGAGGGGCGGATCCTCAGCTCGGGAGCGCTGAAGAACTCCATCCTCCGGGTGCGGCAGCTCGAGTTCTTCAAGATCAACGAGGACGAGCCGGTAGCCTTCGACTTCGACAGCGACAAGAAGACCGTCGACCTCCTGATCAAGGGCGAGGAGGGCTCGCGGACCGAGCTCCTCTTCGGCGGCGGCTTCAGCGAGATCGACGGATTCTTTGGTCAGCTTCAGTTCAAGACCCGCAATTTCCTGGGCCGCGGCGAGACCGTCGGGGTCTCCCTCCAGTCCGGCGCTCGCCAGGACGTGTTCGACCTGTCCTACAGCATCCCTTGGTTCCTCGATCGACCCCAGAACGTCGGGCTCCAGGTGTTCACTCGCAAGCTCGATTATCAGCTTCTGTCCGGGCAGGAGTTCTTGCAGGACACCCAGGGTGCCACCGCCTCCTATGGCCGGCGGCTGAGCCTGTTCACCACCTTGACGGCAAGCCTCAGCATCTTCGACTCCGTCGACCGCCGGAGCCAGTTCAACACCCTCGGCGACCTCGTGACCCAGGAGTTCAGCCGCAATGTGTCGAGCCTTCGCCTCACCTACGGCTTCGACAAGCGTGACAGCGCCCTCACGCCGACCCAGGGCATACGGTACTCGGGCAGTGTCGGCTACGCCGGCGGGCCGCTCGGTGGAAACTCGGAGTTCATCCGGCCGCGCGCCGGCTTCACTCTGTTCAAACCGGTGAGCAAGACGAAGCTCAAAACCGTAGCGGCTTTCAACATCCAGGCCGGATTGATCGAACCGATCGGCGGCGGAGATCTGTTCTTCAACGACCGGTTCTATCTCGGTGGCGAGTCGACCCTGCGAGGGCACCGCTTCCGCTCGATCTGGGTCCGCGAGAAGGACGGAACGACGAGGGTCGACGAGCAGGGATTCCCCATCGGTGGAGAAAGCTTCCTGCAGCTCAATTTCGAGTACCAGCTGATCGTGGGTGGCCCCTTCCGGATCCTGGGATTCCTCGACGCGGCCAATGTCTTCGGTAGCGACCAGGAGATATCCTTGACCAACCTGAGGAAGACCGCGGGCCTGGAGCTCAGAGTGAATATACCGGCGTTCGGTGCCCCGCTGAGGTTCATCTGGGCCAGCAATCTAGACCCGTTCGATGACGACCGATTCGAGGGTTTCAAGTTCAGCATCGGGTCCAGTTTCTGAGCTCAATCTGGAGGAGATCGTAGTGACAAGCACCATAGGACTGACATTGCACCATGGCGCCATGCTGGCCGCGACGCTGTGGCTGGGGTTCGGCGGAAGCGCTGCCTTGGAAGCGCAGGAGGTGGCCGAGTCGGCCAAGGTGGGCGTCATTGACGTGCGCCGCATCCTGACCGAGTCGGAGGCGGGACGCCAAGCGCTGAGCACGCTCCGCGGTATGGCCGAGACCCGGCAGGCCGAGATCTCCAGCCGCGAGGAAGAAATGACCGAGCTCAAGGCCCGCCTCGAGGCCGGGCGCCTGCAGTTGTCGGAGGACAAGCAGAAGCAGATGGAGCAGGAGCTTCAGGGCATGATCATCGAACTCGGTCGGGCCCAGGACGACGGCCGCCGCGAGATCGAGGAGCGCCAGATCGCGGAGTTCGGCTCGATCGAACAGCGCATCATGCCACTGATCCGTTCGGTCGGCGAAGAGCTGGGCTACACGTTGATCTTCAACAAGTTCGAGGACAGCGGCCTGCTCTTCGCGGCCCCGGGGGCCGATATCACGGACCTCGTCCTGCAGCGCTTCGATGCCCTCTCCGAGGACGGAGAAGAGGAGTAGGTGGAGCTCACTCTGGGCGGTCTCGCGGATCTGCTCGGCGGCGAAGTCAGGGGAGACCCGGCGCGGGTGGTGCGTCGGGTTTGCACTTTGGAGGAGGCCGGCGAGGAGGATCTCTCCTTCTTGACCCGGATCGGTTACCTCGGCGATGCGGCGCGGAGCCAGGCCGGCGCGCTGCTCGTAGCACCTGCGGCAGCCGAGAAGCTCGATCACGATCTGCTGATCGTGCCCGACCCCCATCGGGCCCTGGGCCAGGTTCTCGAGCTCTTCGCGCCCGTCGCCGAGGTCGAGCCGGGAGTTCATCCGAGCGCCGTCGTAGCGCTCAGCGCCGTCGTCTCGCCCTCTGCCACGATCGGGCCTCTGTGCGTCGTCGGCGAGCGAGCCGAGATTGGCAGCGGAACCGTTCTGGGACCCCACGTCGTCGTCGGGAACGATTGCCTGGTCGGTGCCGACTGCCTCTTCCACGCGCAGGTCACGCTCTACGCTGGCACTCAGGTGGGGGCCAGGTGCATCTTGCACTCGGGAGTGGTCGTCGGGGCTGACGGCTTCGGCTTCGCAACGAGCGGTGGAGAGCACCACAAGCTCCAGCACCTGGGAAGAGCGGTGATCGAGGACGACGTCGAGATCGGCGCCAACTCTGCCGTCGACCGAGGGCTTCTGGGCGACACTCGAATCGGCGCGGGCAGCAAGATCGACGATCTCGTGATGGTGGCGCACAACGTCCAGCTCGGCCGCGGTTGCCTGCTCGTCGCCCAGGCCGGGATCGCTGGCAGCGCCCGCCTCGGCGATGGTGTCACCGTGGCGGGGCAGTCGGGTATCATCGGGCACGTCGAGATAGGCGATGGAGTGGTCGTCGCCACCAAGTCAGCGGTCCTCGGGTCGGTCGCGAGCGGCCGGAAGGTGGCCGGCATTCCGGCCACGGACCACGCGCAGTGGCGCCGTCAGCAGGCCCTCGTGCGCCGGCTCGGTAAGATGCGCTCCCGCCTGCTCGAGTTGGAACGAACCGTCGGCGGCCGACAGAGCGAGGAAGAGGAGTGAGCGAAGAAAATCTTCACGATATCCGTTGGATCACTTCGATCCTGCCTCACAGGTATCCGTTTCTGCTCGTCGACAGGGTGCTCGAGCTCGAGCCCGGCAAGAGGATCAAGGCCTACAAGAACGTGACGGTCAACGAGGACTTCTTCAACGGCCACTTTCCCGGTCACCCGGTGATGCCGGGAGTCATGATCATCGAGGGCATGGCCCAAGCCGCCGGCATCCTGACGCTGTATGACCGCGAGGGGCGCGAGAACAAGCTGATGTACTTCACCGGTATCGACAAGGCGCGCTTCCGACGCCCGGTGGTGCCGGGAGACCGGCTGGTCTACGAGATCGAGATCTTGCGCCTGCGCAACACCTACTGCCGGCTGCGAGGCGTGGCAACGGTGGATGGCAAGGTGGCGGCCGAAGCCACCATCGCCTCGGTTCTGGTCGACCGCTAGCTGTCGCCCGGGAGTCGACGAGGGACAATGAGCGAACTGATTCATCCAACGGCCGTGGTGGACGCGTCGGCGCAGCTCGCCGCGGCGGTCGAGATCGGTCCGTACGCGGTCATCGGACCCCAGGTCGTGCTCGGTGAAGGTACCGAGGTCGGCGCCGGCGCCCAGGTGATGGGCCCGACGGTCTTGGGGAGAAGGAATCGTGTCTTCCCTCACGCCTGCGTCGGCTTTGATCCCCAAGATCTGAAGTTCGCGGGCGAGGTCACTCGCCTCGAGGTAGGTGACCGCAACCTGTTCCGCGAGTTCTGCACGGTACACCGGGGTACCGGCGAGGGCGGAGGCCTGACGTCGATCGGCAATGACAACCTGTTCATGGCCTACTCGCATGTCGCCCACGATTGTCACGTCGGTGACCGCACGATCTTCTCCAACGGCGCGACGCTGGCCGGGCATGTAGAGGTTCACGACGACGCCGTCGTCGGGGCCTACAGCGCTGTCCATCAGTTCTGCCGCGTAGGCCGGCATGCATACATCGGCGGCTACTCGGTGGTCACCCAGGATGCTCTGCCGTTCGTCAAGACCGTGGGCCACCGCCCGGCGGTCTATGGGGTCAATAAGATCGGTCTCGAGCGCAAGGGATTCGACAAGGAGGTGATCCAGCGTCTCGCCGCGGCGCTTCGGGTGCTAGTCCGGGGCGGCCTGTCGACTCCGAACGCGCTGGCCAGGATGCGCGCCGAGCACGCCGGCTGCCCTGAGGTGGACGAGTTGATCGAGTTCATCGCGGCCAGCAAGCGTGGCGTGATCAAGATTCTTCCAGGCCGACGGAGCCGAGGTGCTAGTGATGGCTAGTCCGGAATCGCCGCTCAAGGTCGGCGTCGTCGGCACCGGTGCTTTGGGCCGGCACCATGTGCGGATCCTGGCTGAACTGCCCGAGGCTGATCTGGTGGGCATCTACGACCTGCGCCCGGACGTGGCGCGCGAGCTCGCCGAGCGCCATGGGACACGGGCGACGGACTCGCTGGATGAGCTCGGAGACACGGTCGATGCGGCCATCGTCGCCGTGCCCACGGCAGATCATCTCACCGTCGCCGTCCATCTGCTCGAGCGCGGCGTTCACGTGCTCGTCGAGAAGCCGATCGCGGCGACGCTCGAGGAGGCTGACGAGCTTCTGTCTCATGCGGGCGATCGAGTCGTGGCCGTGGGGCACGTGGAGTACTACAACCCGGCCGTCCAAGCCCTCCTGGCGGTCGAGGGCCCGCCGGGCTACGTCGAGATCCAACGGCTTGCCGAGTTCACGCCGCGCAGCCTGGACGTCGACGTCGTCCTCGATCTGATGATCCACGATCTGCAGATCCTGCACGCCATCGATCCCTCGCCGGTGTACGAGGTGAGGGCGACGGGTATTCACGTGCTATCGGACAAGATCGATATCGCCAACGTCAGGCTCGAGTTCGAATCGGGGTGCGTGGCGAACCTCACGGCCTCGAGAGTGTCCGCCGAGCGGGTTCGAAAGCTGCGGATTTTCTTGCGCGATCGCTACTACTCCCTCGACTACCAGGATCAGGAGATCGAAGGGTTCGAGCTACTGGCCGGCCCGGATGAGCGACGGATCCAGGCGGCGCCGCTGCCGGTGGTGAAGGCCGAGCCGCTCAAGGTCGAGGTGAGGCACTTTATCGCCGCCTGCAACGGGGCAAGCGTTGCGCTGGTGACCGGTCAGCAG
The DNA here is from genome assembly GCA_027296385.1 of Acidobacteriota bacterium. Classification (GTDB taxonomy): domain Bacteria; phylum Acidobacteriota; class Thermoanaerobaculia; order Multivoradales; family JAHEKO01; genus CALZKB01. The sequence continues at coordinate 13,397 of JAPUJD010000165.1, forward strand.
GGTCGGAGGGCTCTGGCGACAGCCCTCGACGTCTTGGCGGCGATTTCGGGCGGTGCCGAGACGGCGAAGTCGGCGTCATCGGCATGACGAAGCGGCAGGAAGAAAGACCGGCCACGTGACGCCGAGATCGTCGGGAAGTACCTGCGAGGAGTTGCAAGAGAGGGAGCGGGCAAGGAATGACGCGGATTCTGGTAACCAATGACGACGGTGTCTTCTCCGAGGGAATCAAGCTCCTGGCGGCGGCCCTGGAGCGCCTAGGGGAGGTGACCGTCGTTGCTCCGGATCGCGAGCAGAGTGCGTCAGGTCACTCTCTGACGTTGCATCGACCGCTCAGAATGCGCCAGCTCGAGGAGCGGGTGTTCTCAGTCGACGGCACGCCGACCGATTGCGTGAACCTGGCCGTGCTCTTTCTGATGAAGGACGATCGGCCGGATCTCGTGGTGTCGGGCATCAACTTCGGCCTCAATCTCGGCGACGACGTGACCTACTCAGGCACGGTCAGTGCCACCTTCGAAGGCACGTTGATGGGTATTCCGTCGGTCGCCTTCAGTCAGCAAGTAGGCAAGTCGTTCTCGTTTCAGCCCGGCGCCGACTTCGCCGCTCGCCTGGTCGAGGTGGTGCTCGATAACGAGGTGCCGAACGACCTCCTGCTCAACGTCAACTTCCCGGCCGGGGAGTTCCGCGGCGTGCACTTGACCAAGCTCGGTCGGCGGCGCTATGAGCAGGCAGTGGTGGAGAAGATCGATCCGCACGGCAGGGAGTACTACTGGATCGCCGGCACCCCGGTGTGGAGCAAGTCGGAGGGCTCGGACCAGGATGCAGTGGCGGGCGGGTACATCTCGATCACGCCTCTCCACCTGGACCTGACCGACTACCGTGGCCTCGAGTCGTACGCCTGGTTGCGGGCGCAGCTGGCGGAATCTTGACTGGCGACCTGGTTTATCAGCGACGGCAAATGGTCCGCCGCCTCGCGGCGGATTTCGGCGTCCGCGATCGACGCGTGCTGGCGGCCATGGGTAGAGTGCCTCGGCACCGGTTCGTACGTCCGCATCTCCGTGCCCAAGCCTACAGCGTCCACGCCCTGCCGATCGGCGAGGCTCAGACGATCTCACAACCGGCGGTGGTCGCGCGGATGAGCGAGCTGCTCAAGGTCGGATCGGAGCACAGCGTGCTCGAGATCGGAACCGGATCGGGGTACCAGACGGCCATCCTGGCCGAGCTGGCCCGCCGGGTCTTCAGCCTCGAAATCGTGCCCAGCCTGGCGCAGGCCGCGATCCGGCGGATCCGCGAGTTGGGGTACGACAACGTCAAGATCCAGGTGTTCGACGGCACGTGCGGTTGGAGCGACGCGGCGCCATTCGACCGGATTCTCGTCACGGCCGGAGCTCCCGCATTGCCTGAGCCGCTGGTCGAGCAGCTCGCGCCGCGCGGCAGGCTGGTGATTCCCGAGGGCGAGAGGACCGCCCAGCGCCTCGTCGTCTACGACCAGCGCGCCAAGAGCGTGCACCGTCGAGTGGGCGAAGCCGTGGCGTTCGTACCCCTGGTGGGGAAGCACGGCTGGAACGCGGAGAACGGGTCGTGACATTGGAGGCGGCGAGGGGGCCTGAGGCGAGCTCCGGTTCTTCCCGGCGTGGGGCTTTGCACCTCTCGGTGCTCTTCGGCTTCGCGGTCGCTCAGCCACTCTACGATCTCCTCGGGGCCAACCCGGCCTTCTTCGTCTACCGGCGTTTCGATGGCGGCGACTTCTTCCTTCTTGTCGGCCTACT
>JAPUJD010000166.1 GCA_027296385.1 Acidobacteriota bacterium
TCCAAGTACTCCGTGCGGCGCTCGAGGTGGTTGTTCAGCGCGTCTCGGAAGAGTTCTTCATCGGCCGGGTGGACGAGGCTCTTCCAGAAGCTGATAAACGGCGGAACCTCGCTGCGGTTATACCGCAGTGACTCGATCCAACGATCGCTGTAGAAGACTTCGCCGGTCGCGATGTTCCAATCCCAGGAACCGTCACCCACGCAATCCAATGCAAGCCGAAGACGGGCTTCGGCTTCCTTGATCAATTGAGAGGGGCTTTTCGCGATGCTATCCGGCACTGTGGTCTGCCATATAGGCGTGATCCCCGCCTGACCAAGGTGGGGGAGTTTTCCGATCTGCCGACCGGACGGCTCATGATATCACGAGAGTTCGGCTGGTGGTATGTCGTGGCGCAGATATAGAAATGGAGGGAGTGATTCGTCGCCCCGGCCACTTGCAGCTCATAGTTGCGTGTCCAACCGCGGCTCGGGGCAGGCGGATGCCACCAGGTTCGGAATCCGGAGGACAAGGAACGATGTATTACCGCCTGACCGTTTTCGTCTTCTTGCTCTTCTTGGCAGCCGGGGAAGGGGCGGCCCAGGAACTAAACGCCGAGACTATCTCGCGCATCATGGGCGTTGCCGCCACAACGACCGCAGACGGCGTGGTCCGTGTCGGGTGGCCGCGAACCGACGTCAAGTTCCACGTAGACAGCCTCGCCTTTGGGCCGGCCATGGGATGAGAAATTGCTGCTTGAACTAACATAGGGACTGGTACGACAAACTGGGGGAGGTCAGTCGGAGATAGAACGGGGTCTCTTCCTCCATCAGCGACCCCTTTTGTCGTTTCGTGAAGCCCATGCTACGTCCCGGGCGAGTTTTCGGGGGTAGGAGTTGGACGCACTGTTCCTCGGCACGCCGCTGGTGGTGTGGATCGGCGGTGGACTGGCGCTCTACATGGCCTGGGCAATCGGGGCCAACGACGTCGCCAACGCGATGGGGACGAGCGTCGGCTCCGGCGCGTTGACGATCCGGCAGGCCGTCCTCGTGGCCGGCATCCTCGAGTTCGGCGGCGCCTTCCTGGCCGGGGGCTTCGTCACGGACACCGTCCGCAAGGGCATCCTCGACGTCTCGAGGCTGGAGCCGGATCTCGTGCTCTACGGCATGCTCGGGGCGCTCGCCTCCGCGGCCACGCTGTTGCTCGGCGCCACGCGGCTCGGGCTCCCGATCTCGACGACCCACTCGATCGTCGGGGCGATCGTCGGCTTCGGCGCCGTGGGCCTCGGGATCGATGCGGTCAATTGGGCAAAGGTGGCCGAGATCGCGGCTTCCTGGCTCACCTCGCCGCTGATCGGCGGCGTGGTCGCTTTCCTGATCTTCAACCTGGTCCGCAAGCTCATCCTCGACCGCACCGACCCGGTCGCTGCTGCGCGCCGCTGGGGTCCGTACTTCTACGGCGTGGTCTTCTTCGTGATTGGCCTGGTGACCCTGTTCAAGGGCCTCAAGAACCTGGAACTCGACTACGACCTGCCCCAGGCGCTGACGGGCGCGGGAGCGCTCGCGCTCCTGGGGTTCCTGCTCGGCAGCATCTTCTTGCGTCGCGTCCGGGTGCGGGAGGGCGAGCGGCCGCTGCAAAACGTGGAGCGCTTGTTCGTGGTGCTCCAGGTGCTCACGGCCTGCGCCGTCGCCTTCGCCCATGGCTCGAACGACGTGGCCAACGCAATCGGGCCGTTTGCGGCGATCGTCAGCGTGGCGGCCGGGGCCGAGCTGGGGGGCAAGGCGCCCGTCGCGCCTTGGATGCTGATCCTCGGCGGGATGGGCATCGTGATCGGGCTGGCCACGTGGGGCTACCGGGTGATGGAGACGGTGGGGAAAAAGATCACCGAACTCACACCGAGTCGCGGTTTCGCGGCCGAGCTGGCCGCCGCGCTCACGATCGTGCTGGCGTCGCGTCTCGGCATCCCGGTCTCGACGACCCACATCCTGGTCGGCGCGGTGCTCGGGGTGGGCCTGGCGCGGGGCATCGGGGCCCTCGACCTGGGAGTCGTCGGGAAAATTCTGGTTTCCTGGGTCGCTACGCTCCCGATTGCGGCGGTGCTGTCGATCGTCTTCTACTACTTCTTCAAGGGGCTGCTCTCGCCGTAGAGGAGCGACGATGTCGCTGATGGGAAGTATCTTCGGCCGCTCGCCGATCAAGCCCATGCAGCAGCACATGCACACGGCGGTGGCCTGTGCGCGGGCGGTGGTGCCGCTCTTCGAGGCAATGGTGGCGGGGCGCCGCGACGCTCTGCCCGGGCTGCGCGAGGAAATCGACCGGCTCGAACACGAGGCCGACCGGATCAAGCACGAGATCCGCAGCCACCTGCCGCGGCGGCTGATGCTCGCCGTCGACCGCCTAGACCTGCTCGAGATCCTCGACTTCCAGGACTCGATCGCCGACACGGCGCAGGATGTGGCCGGGCTCGTGGACCAGCGCGGCATGATCGTGCCGGCCCAGGTCGCGGACCTGATGATGGACCTCGTGCGCTGCGTGATCGCGGCGTGCGAGCAGGCGAAGAAGATCATCGACGAACTGGACGAGCTGGTCGAGATGGGCTTCTCCGGACGCGAAGTGGGGCGAGTCGAGGAGATGATCACCTCGCTCTCGAAGACCGAGAGCGAAACCGACGAACTGGCCGAGCGGCTCCAGCGTCAGCTCTTCGGCCTGGAGGACGAGCTCGGCAGCGGGACCGTCTTCTGGTGGGAACTC
>JAPUJD010000167.1 GCA_027296385.1 Acidobacteriota bacterium
TTAGATGCTCAGGCGCGGGAGTTCCTTCGCGTGCCCGCGCTACGACCTCGGCTTCGCGATCGCCGTTGCGACCTTCGCCGCTATTCGGCAACCAGGGCGTCGCGATCCGCGTCTGCGATCGAGGTGAACTCGATACCAATCTCGACGAGGTGATCCTCTTTGCGCCTGGCGTGGACAACCTTTCCTTGGGCCAAGATGACTCGGTCCTCGACAGCGATCTCCAGCTGCAGTTGATCGTCAATGCAGACACAGCTCAGCACCTCGACCTCGACCCTGATGCCCGCAGAGCTGACATCGAGGGTGCGCGCGATCGAGATGCTGGTCTCCTCTCGCGCCTGGGCCTTGGCCTTGGTCTTGGTGACGGTGAGCAGGTGGGTCGCGCGGACCCGAGAGGCCTTGCGTCTCGAACCGTTCGACTCTGGGGTCTTGGGAGTCATTGAATCGTGTGTCTGAGTCGGAGGACTATCCTACCAAACGGTCGAATGCTTGCCTATGAACTGCCTCTTCGGCACACGACACCCCAGCCTTTCCGCCCCGTCTAGAGGATTCCCCGCCTAGAGGAGTCTCACCCTTTTCGCGATCAGCGAGCCATGGCGTCACCTCGCTGGGGAGGTGCCATCGTAGCGCCTTCCCGAGGCGCTATGATGCCCTTCACGGAGCGGCGACGGACAGGACCGCTATGCTGTGACCGTCCGGCTTCAGTCCAGCGACACGCATCCCATGGTCACAGTGCCCATCGATCCTTCCGAGACGTTGCGACGCGGCGTTAGCGCATGTCGCGCCGGCAGCTGGAGGGAGGGACACGCACAGCTTACCCGCTTGGCGCAGCAGGAAGAGCGCTACCGCAAGCTGCCGGGGCTGTTCTATTCCTATCTAGGTCAGGCCATGGCCCGATGTGAAGGGCGCCTACGCGAAGGTCTCGACCTGTGCCTCCATGCGGTCGAACTGGAGCCGTTCCAGCCCGAGAACTTCGTCAATCTGGCCGGGATCTACTTGATGCTGCGCAACAAACGGGGCGCGCTACGCGCGCTGGCTAAGGGCCTGAGCCTCGATCCCTCGCACGCAGGACTGCTGGAGATCGGTCGCAACCTCGGCGTCAGACGTCGACCACCGTTTCCCTTCCTGGCGAGGACAAATCCCTTCAACCGATACCTCGGGTTGGTTGGCGGCCTCAGATCCCGCCGGCACGCGTGGCGCCAGCCGGAAGATAATGAGGGCGACGATTTCTGAAACACGACGCACGAGGGGGAAAGGAGCCACGAGGGGGAAGGAGCCAGGGGAATACGGGCGGACTACTGCGGCAGGACGCAACGCGCCACTGAAGATCGTCTCTCTGCTGCCCAGCGCCACCGAGATAGTCTGCTGTCTCGGCCTGGAGGATCGACTGGTCGGGGTCACGCACGAGTGCGACTACCCCCGCTCGATCATAGGCCTCCCCAAGGTCACGAAGACTCTGGTCCCCTCAGACGCCGGCAGTGGCGAGATTGACCGCCTGGTTCGCAAGCGCCTGCAGACGAGCCAGGCCCTATACACCTTGGACTTGCCGGTTCTGGAGGCGCTACGCCCCGATCTGATCGTGACTCAGGCGCTGTGCGATGTCTGTGCGGTGGCCGAGGAGGAGGTTCGGGCTGCGGCCTGTGATCTGCCAGGCAGTCCCCGGGTGGTCAACCTGGAGCCCGAGACGTTGGGAGAGGTGTTGGGATCGGTTCGACAGGTGGCGCAGGCAGCGGGCGTGAAACGCATGGGGGAGGAGGTCGTCCGGCGGCTCGAAGCTAGGGTGGATGCGGTCGCTTCCGAGTCGGAGCGTGTCGCGGGTAGGCCCCGGGTCGTCCTCCTCGAGTGGCTCGATCCGCCGTTCTCTTGCGGACACTGGAGTCCGGAGCTGGTCCGACTGGCGGGTGGAGACGAGGGCCTCGGTCGCGAGGGGGTCGCGTCGCGGACTCTGACCTGGGACGAGGTCATCGCGTGGCAGCCCGAGGTCGTCCTCATCGCCTGCTGCGGGTTTTCTGTCGAGCGGACGATGGAAGACGTTTGGAATCTCGGGGCAGTTCCGGGCTGGAATGATCTGCCGGCGGTCCGGGCGGAGAGAGTGTACGTGACCGACGGCGCTGCCTACTTCAGCCGACCGGGGCCCAGGCTAGTGGACAGCTTGGAGATCCTCGCCCATACGCTCCACCCGACCCACTTCCTCCTGCCGCCGGGCCTGCCGGAGCCGATCCGAGTGAGTGAGGTCGCTCGGGCTGAGCGCGACGGATGACACGCCGCGTCCTCTTGTCCTGGAGTTCCGGGAAGGACTGCGCCTGGACGCTCCACGTCCTGCGCCAGCAGGCCGAGGTCGAGCTCGTCGGTTTGCTGACCACCTACAACGAAGCGAACAACCGGGTGTCGATGCATGCGGTCAGGAAGGACTTGGTGGAGAAACAGGCCGCCGCGGCGGGGCTGCCGCTGTGGACCGTCGGCCTCCCGTCTCCTTGCTCGAACGAGGAGTACGAAGGGCGGATGCGGCGGGTAGTGGAGCGAGCGCTGGCGGAAGGTGTAACGGATATGGCTTTCGGCGATCTTTTTCTCGGGGATGTGCGGCAGTACCGGGAAGATATGCTCTCCGGAACGGGGATCGAACCGATGTTCCCCGTCTGGTGCGCGGAGGGCGAGACGCCGGCTCTCGCCCGCGAGATGTTGAACGGTGGGCTTCGAGGTGTTCTGACCTGCGTCGATCCGTCCCAGCTCGACGGCTCCTTCGTCGGCCGGGATTTCGACGAAGCCCTGCTCGAGGCTCTGCCTCCGGGCGTCGATCCCTGCGGCGAGCGAGGCGAGTTCCACACCTTCTGCAGCGACGGCCCGATGTTCGAGCAAGCGATTCCTGTGAAGCTCGGCGAGATCCTTTCGCGCGACGGATTCCGCTTTGCCGACGTGCTGCCAGGTTGACGACCGGCGATCAGCTCGAGCGCCCCCGGCCGCTCGACGGCCCGCGCTCGGGGTCCGAGTGATCCGGCCTTCAAGAAGAGACTACTCTTCCAGTCGGAATCTTGGCCGTCTCACGCCGGTTGCCAAGCGGTGTGAGAGCCTTCGGATCCGGCTTCCCTGTCCTTGCCGTGAGTATCCTGTTCGCCAGTGGATCTCTGTCTCTTCAGGCTGCGGAACCCGGCGCGGCGCCGAGTGGCAGTGTCTTTCGGCTCCTACCTCCGCTCGACGGCGAAGCCTCCGGCAAGACCGTCATCGAGGCGCTGTTGATCGCGCCTGGTATCCGGACGATTGTGTTCTCTGTCGACGGCGTCGAGGTCAGTCGTCTGAAGGGGCCGCCCTGGCGGGCGAAGATCAAGCTGGCCTCGCCGGCGCGCGAGCAAGCGATCGAAGCCAAGGCACTCGACGCAGAGGGGCGAATCCTGGGAACTGATGAGATCAGGGTCAATCGTAGGCTCCGTCGATTCCAGGTCGCGATCCTCGAGCTTGGCAGTTCACCCGAGCTCAGGGTGCGGGCCGAGATCACGACACCGGAAGGCGCAACGCTACGGCGTGTGGTGATCTCCATCAACAATGAAGAGCTAGCCTCGTTGAGTCCGCAGGAGGTCCCCGACGGCAAGCTCGAGCGCGTTTTCGACTACCCCGCGCGGACGGCGGGAGACTTCGTTCGCGTGGCCGCGACGCTCGAAGACGGTAGCGTCGTCGAAGACGCCCAATTGCTCTCGCGCTCCGGCTTTCGTCAGGAGCTGGATGTGCAGCTGGTACAGCTCCAGTTGATGGTCACCAACAAGCAGGGCTACCCGGTTCGCGGACTGCGACGCGAGCACTTCGGGATTCGCGAAGAGGGCGTGTCGCGAGAGATCGCCGATCTTTTCGTTGCCGACGAAGTCGCTCTGCTGCTCGGCCTCGCAATCGACACCTCGGGCAGCATGCAGCGCATCTGGAAAGAGACCCAGGCGGCGGCGTCTTCCTTTCTCGAAGAGACCCTGACGGACTCTGACCAAGGCTTCTTGGTGGCTTTCGACACGCAGGTACGGCTGGTAGAGCCTCGTACCTCCGACATCGGTCGACTCCGTGAGAGCTTCGAGCTCCTCGTCCCCGGCGGTGGCACCGCGCTCTTCGACTCGATTGTCTTCTCGCTCCTCCAGTTCGACCGTCAGCAGGGCCGGCGCGGGCTCGTCGTCCTGACCGACGGCGTCGACTCGAACAGCACCGTCGATCCGCGACGCGTCATGGAGTTCGGTCAGAAGTTGGGCGTCCCCCTCTACATCCTGGCCCTCGAAGGGGGCGATCGGGGGCCAGGCGGCGGGCGCGGCCCGCTCGGTGGAGCGGCCACCCTCGATCCCAACGTGGGTTCGCTCAGGCTCCTGACCGACGCCACCGGAGGCCGCCTCTACCGCGTCCGAACGCCAGAGCACATCCAACGCGCTTTCTCACAAATCAACCTCGCCCTGCGCAACCAGTACGTGCTTACCTACTACACCGACAACCCGCCCGAGCCAGGCAAGCCACCGGAGGTGCTGGTCGACGTGCCCAACTTCAAGAAGCTGAAGGTGAAGGCTGTCTTCGGCGCCGACACGATCGACTGAAACCTACCTGCCGCTCTCCTCCAGAAGCGTGAGGTTCCGCCCTGGCAGCGCTTCGTGCCGGTCCAGCTTGGCTACCTTGACTACCTTGGTTGCAAGCGAAACGGGCGGCTCTCGTAGTACGCTACGCCCTCGCCTCGCCCGTCCTCATCCCACGCAGGAGAAAGCCATTGAAACCAACACTCGTGCTCGCTGCAGGTCTGCTCGTTGTCTGTTGTCTGTCTCTCGCCACGACCCAAGATCCCGCTTACACCGACAACCGGCCTGCACTGGCCGCCGCCAGGGCGCAGTCGCTGGTAGAGCCCGTCACTGTCTTCGCGGCTGACCTCGTGCCCGGCAGTGTCAAGGCTTTGCGACCGGATCGCGAAGGCGAACGCTCTCGCATAGAGTCCTCGTTCAGCGAGCAAGAAATCCGCCAACTGATCGCCCAGGCCTTGGCGCTCCCAGCCGACCCTGACGTGCAGCTGCTCGGCGAGTCCGAGGGCCCTCTCGGCTTCTCCCTCGGCACCAGTTTCGACAGCATCGATGTCTCCGAGTGCTGCGGTAGCGGCACGCTGAACCCTCCCGATCCTGAACTGGCGGTTGGGCCGGACCACGTCGTCGCCCTGGTCAACGCCGCGGTCGAGGTCTACGACAAGAGCGGTACCTCCCTCGTCGGTCCGATCGACCTCGAGTCGTTCTACTCCGCCCTTGGCGGCGGCTGCACGATCTTTGCGTTCGACCCCAACGTGCTCTATGACGAGTCTGAGGATCGTTACATCATCGCCGCCGACGGCAACGGTGACGACTACTGCGTGGCCGTGAGCCAAACCGGAGACGCAGCCGGCGCCTACAACCTGTATTCGTTCCCGGTCGACGTCGGTGGAGCCTTCTTCGACTACCCGCATGCCGGGGTGGGCGTCGATGCCATCTACGTGGGCGCCAACATGTTCGGCTCAGGCACCGGACGAATTTTTGCTTTCGACAAGCTGGCGATGTACGCAGGACTCCATGCCGGCTCGGTCACTGAGGACCTGGGATCCGACAGCACCCCACAGCCGATGAACATCAAGGGCAGCTTCCCAACCGACGGCAAGCACTACATCATCACTTCCCGCAGCGGCGCCGGCGTGTTCGAGCTCTATTCGTGGGAGGACCCGTTCGGAGCCAACACGCTAACCGACGTGGCCACGATCGACCTGCCGGCCGTTCACGGCGTGACGGTCGGCTTCGGCGTCAGCAGCCCCCAGTCCGGCGGCGGCTCGATCAATAGCATCGACCCCCGCGCACTCGATTTCGAGTACCGAGACGGTTCTGGTTGGCTGACCAACCTCGTGTCGTGCAACCCGGGCGCCGGCACCGTGAACTGCGTGCAGTGGGGGCAGGTCGACGTTGGTACCGCCACCGTCACGCAGGCGGGTGTCTTCGCCACTGAAGGCGAGTATCGGATCTTCCCGGACCTTGCCGTCAACGGCTGTGGCGACATGCTGATCGGCTACACGAAGACGAACTCGGGCATCTTTCCCAGTGTGTGGGTTGCAGGCCGCGCGGCCGGCGATCCCGCAGGAGCGATTCAGGGGGAGATCGAAATCAAAGCCGGCGAGGT
>JAPUJD010000168.1 GCA_027296385.1 Acidobacteriota bacterium
CTCGGCGCCGGGGGCAAGTTCCCCGGAGGGTTCCGCAAGCGCGAAGGTCCGCCCGGTGAGAAGGAGATTCTCACCATGCGGATGATCGACCGGCCCATCCGCCCGCTCTTTCCCGACGGCTTCATCGACGAGATCCAGATCCAGTGTTGGGTGATGAGCCACGACGGCCAGGACGACGCCGACGTGCTCGCCTGCACCGCCGGCTCGGCGGCGCTGTCCCTCACCGACGCCCCGTTCGAGGGGCCGGTGGCCACCGTCCGGGTCGGCCGCATCGTCACCGACGAGGGTGAGCAGTTCGTGCTCAACCCCACGCACGCCCAGATGGAGTTCTCCGACCTCGACCTGGTGCTCTCCGGCCATGTCGACGGCATCAACATGATCGAGGTCGGCGCCGCGGAGATGAACGAGGCCGACATGCTCAAGGCCATCCGGTTCGGCTACGACGAGGGGATCGCCCCCATCGTCGAGATGCTGACCGAACTCATGAAGAAGGCGGGCACCGAGAAGAAGAACCCCGGCGAGCTTCGCCTGCCCGCCGAGGAAGTCGTCGCCGAGGTCCGCGAGCTCGTCGAGAAGGAACTGACCGAGCTGCGCAAGGTGCCCGGCAAGTCCGATCGGGGCGAGGCCATCAAGGCCCTGCGCGATCGCATGCTCCTGGAGCACTTCGCCATCCCCGAGGGCGTCCCCTACTCCGAGCACGTCGTGGCGGAGAAGCGCCACGCCGACGCCAAGGAAGCGTATCGCCGGCTGGAGAAGAAGGTCGCCCACAGCCTCCTGGCGGAATCCGGTATCCGCGCCGACGGCCGCGGGCTGACCGATATCCGTCCCATCGAGATCGAGGTGGGCCTGCTTCCCCGCGCCCACGGCTCGGCGCTCTTCCAGCGCGGAGAGACCCAGTCGCTGGTGATCTGCGCGTTGGGCACCTCGCGCAACGAGCAGATCGTCGACGGTCTCATGCCCGAGTACGCCAAGAAATTCTATCTGCACTACAACTTCCCGCCGTTCTGCGTCGGGGAGGTCAGGCGCATCATGGGACCGGCGAGGCGGGAGATCGGCCATGGGGCGCTCGCCGAGCGGTCGTTGCTGGCCATGGTGCCCGAGGTCGACGAGTTTCCGTACACCATTCGCCTGATCAGCGACATCACCGAGTCCAACGGCTCGTCGTCCATGGCCTCGGTGTGCGGCGGGTGCCTGGCCCTGATGGACGCAGGCGTTCCCATCAAGGCCACCTGCGCGGGCATCTCCATCGGCCGGTACACCGCCAAGGACGGCCGGGTGACCCACATCACCGACATCATCGGCGAAGAGGACTTCTTCGGCGAGATGGACTTCAAGGTGTCGGGAACCCGCGACGGCATCACGGGCATCCAGCTCGACCTCAAGGCCCGCGGGATCAAGCTCGACGAGATCGAGAAGGTCTTCCAGCAGGCGCGCAAGGGCAGGATCGAGATCATCGAGAAGATGGAGTCGGTGATTGCAGCGCCCCGCGAGGATCTCTCGCAGTACGCGCCACGGATCATCACCGTCATGATCGACCCCGAGAAGATCGGCAAGCTCATCGGGCCCGGCGGCAAGATGATCCGCGGCATCCAGGAGCGCACCGGGGCCACGATCGACGTCGAGGAAGACGGCACCGTGTACATCGGGTCCGTCGATCGCGAAGGCGGCGAGCAGGCCAAGGCCGAGGTCGAGGCGCTCGGCGCCGAGATCAAGGTCGGCGCCATCTACGAGGGCAAGGTGGTCTCGACGAAGGACTTCGGCGCGTTCGTCGAGCTGGTGCCCGGCACCGACGGCATGTGCCACATCTCCGAACTGGCCGACGGCTACGTGAAGTCCGTGTCCGACGTGGTCAAGGTCGGTGACGTCGTCAAGGTCAAGGTCATCGACGTCGATCAGTCCAGCGGCAAGATCAGGTTGTCACGCCGGGCGGCCATGAAGGACGAGGAGCCGCAACCGATCGAGGCGTAGCGCCGCATGGCCGGCTCGCTTGGCAATCTCGTTCTGGTCGGTGCCGGCGGTTTCGTCGGGTCGATCCTGTGTTTCGCACTCAGCGGCGCCGTGCACCTGTTCGTGCCGAAGGGAGAAGATCGACGCGTTCCTGCCCGTGATCGACAACGCGGTCACCGGCGGCCTGGCGAGGATCGAGAAGGTCGAGATTCACTGGTACCGTGGCAATGCCAAGGGTCGGCCTCGCAATTCGAATGACCGCCCCCCGGGTATGATCTGAAGAATGTGGCTGCTGTGGATTCTGCTGGGACTTCTGATCGGCGTGGTCGGCGTGGCACCGGTCCTGCAGGTGCTGCTGCGCCGCGCCGAGCACCGCGCACGACTGGCCGAGCGGCGGGCCCGCAACGCCGAGCGGCTGGCGGAGATCGGTTCCATGACCGCCGGTCTCGCCCACGAGATCAAGAACCCGCTCTCGACGATCGGGCTTAACGCCCAGTTGCTTGCCGAGGGACTCAACGACGCCGAACTGCCGGCGCAAGAGCGTGACCGGCTGCTCAATCGCCTCGGCGCGTTGTCACGGGAGGCCGAGCGGCTCCGGGCGATCCTGACTGACTTTCTTCAGTTCGCCGGCCGCGTCAAGCCTGACGCCCGGCCCCGGGATCTGGTGCGGATCGTCGCG
>JAPUJD010000169.1 GCA_027296385.1 Acidobacteriota bacterium
TCGGCGCACGCGGTTGGCGAAACCCAGCCCCACCCCGGACCGGATCGCGGTACCGCAATCCGGTCCGAGCACCAGCCGACCCCGTTCGCTGGCGGTCGTCTTGAGGGTAACCTCTTCGGCGATCGCGACGTTGTCGCTGTAGAGGAAGACGTTGCGATCGGCGGCGAGTGCCTGGCGCGCCACTTCGGCCGCATGGCGGCCCGGCACCGAGACCAGCACCCAGTTCGCAGACGGGAGCAGGTCGAGCGCCACGGCCAGGCTCTTGGGCCGGTACTCGGTCACGGTGCCCGCGCGCCGGCCCTTGATCAGCTCGTCGAACCGGCCCAGGGCTTCGTCGGCGGCCTTGCCGGTCTCGGCGCTGACGGCGATCAGCAGGTCGTCGGCTCGCGCCCCGGCCAGCGGCTCGCGCAGCAAGGCGCTCTCCACCATCAGACGCTGATTGGCCTCGGTCGCCATCACGACTCCTGCTTCGTGGACGCCCGGTAGATCGGCCAGTCCGCGCTGCAGCTGCATCAGCAGCACCGAGTCGAAGTAGCGCCCGCGCTTGAGGACGTGGCGCAGGATGCTCATGCCGCGATCGCCCTCTCGAGACCATCGGCCCACGCCAGCAGCTCCTCGTCCGCTCCCCACCGCCCGGCCAGCTGGAGCCCGAAGGGAAACTCGCCTTCGGCGCAGGGCAGCGGCAGGCTGACGGTCGGCAGCCCGGCATGGGTCCAGGGCAGGTTCATCACCGGGTCGCCGGTGCTCTCGAGTCCCAGCGGTGCGACGTCGGGCGAAGCCGGCGACAGCCAGAGGTCGATTCGATGCTCGTCCATGGCGGCGGTCAGCTCGTCGCGCAACGCCTCGCGCCCGGCTACCGCCCGAGCCAGGTCATCCGCTGTCACCTTTCGGCCGGTCTCGATCAGACGCCGGGTCTGGGCATGATAGGTGTCGCCGTAGGGCTCGAACCACTGTGCGTGGACCTGTGCCGCCTCGCCCGCGACCAGGAGTTGGTGGCGCGCCTCGATTGCGTCGAAGTCGGCCATGACCAGCACGTTCGCAATCTCGAAGCCTTGCTCGACCAACCCCTCGCAAGCCTGGCGGAAACGCTCCCGGCCGGCACGCGAGGCCCGACCCAGGTAGGGGCTCTCCGGTATCGCCATGCGGGGTCGGCCGAGGGTCGGAGTCGGCCGCCAGTTGAGACACAGCGAGGCCGCGGCCAGCCGCGCCCCGGCAATGTCGGTGGTGAAGCAACCGATGTGGTCGACCGAGGGTGCCAATGGGATGACCCCCTGGCGCGAGGTGCGGTCGTAGGTCGGCTTGAAGCCGACGACCCCGCAGAACGAAGCCGGTCGGGAGATCGAGCCGATGGTCTGGGTGCCGAGAGCCAGGGGGCACAGATCGGCGCCGACCGCTGCCGCCGAACCGCTCGAAGAGCCACCGGGAGTCCGCGCGGGGTCCACCGGGTTGCGCGTCGGCCCCGGGGCGAAGTAGGCAAACTCCGTGGTCACGGTCTTGCCCAGGATCAACGCGCCGGCCCGCCGTAGCGCGGTGACCGAGCTCGCCTCCGGCCCGGTGAACTCGGTCGCCGGTAGCTGGCTGCCGGCGTGGGTCGCGAAGCCATCGACGTTGAAGATGTCCTTGACGCCGATGGGCACGCCGAAGAGCGGCGGCCGGCCGGCCGGGGCCGGGAATCGATCGGCCAGCTCACGCGCTTCACGCGCCAGACGCTCGAACCGGCCGCTGCCGGCGCAGAAGGCCTCGATTTGCGGGTTCGTGGCCGCGAAGTGCTCTTCGAGCCCCTCGAGGTAGTTGTCCAGCTCGAGCACACCGCTTCTCAACGAGGCGGCGAGGTCCGGCAGCGACTGTAGCGAGCTGTCGATCGCCCTACTCCTGCACGGTTGGCCCGGCAACCGCCGAAGAACGCATCATTTCGGCCGCCAGCAGGACCGCGTCGACGATGTTCTGGTAGCCGGTGCAGCGGCACAGATTGCCTGAGATGGCGACGCGGATCTCGTGCTCGGTCGGATCGGGATGGCGCTCGAGGAACGGCACCAGGGTCAAGAGGAAGCCTGGCGTGCAGAAACCACACTGCAGGCCATGAGCTTCCCAGAACGCCTCCTGCAAGACGTGGAGGTCGTCGACGCCCGGGGCGAGACCCTCGACGGTGGTGATCTCGTGGCCGTCGGCCTGCACCGCAAACACCAGGCAAGACCTCACCGGCTCACCATCGAGCAGGATCGTACAGGCGCCGCAAACCCCGTGCTCGCAGCCCACGTGGGTGCCGGTCAAGCCGAGGTCGTGGCGCAGGAAATCGGAGAGCAGAGTCCGAGGCTCGGTCTCGGCGCGGCGCGGCGTCCCGTTTACCGTCAGCCGCACCTCGTGCGGCGCCGTCATGCCGAAGCCTCCTGCGCTCGGGTCACGGCAAGCGCCAGCGCCCGACGGGTGAGCACGCCGACGAGATGGCGCGTGAAGTCCGGCGTTGCGTGGATGGTACCGACCGGGTCGATCTCCTTCTCGGCAGCTTCGATCGCCGCGGCTTCGTAGAGCGCCGCGGACGGGGTCTCCCCGGCCAGCAGCCCGGCGGCGGCCGTGGCATCGACCGGTTGGTCGCCGACGCTGAAGAAAATCAGCCGCGCGGCGTCGATCACGCCATCATCGCGCAACCGCACCGACGCCGCGACCCCGGCCAGGGCGTAGTCGCCCTGGCGCCGCGCGATCTCTTGGAACGAGCTCCCGGTTCGTACCGGCGGCGACTCGAGCTCGATCTCGACCAGAATCTCCTCGGGCTCGAGGACGGTCTCGAACAGGCCCTGGAAGAAATCGTTCGCCGCAACCCAGCGCTCGCCGCTCGCTCGCGCCAACCGGAAGCGGGCCCCCTCGGCGAGACAGACTGCCGGCGCCTCGGCCGCCGGGTCGGCATGCGACAGGCTGCCGCCGAGCGTGCTGCGATTGCGGATCTGCGGGTGGGCGATGAAGGGAATGGCCTCTGCCAGCAACGGTGAGTAGCGCTCGAGCTCGGCGTAGCGCTCGAGACGGGTCATGCGGGTCATGGCACCGATGCGAACACTGCCGTTCTCTCCCGGCCGGATGAAGTCGAGCTCGGCCAGCCGGTTGAGGTCGACCAGCATCGCCGGCTGCGCCAGCCGGAAGTTCATTACCGGAATAAGGCTCTGGCCGCCGGCCAGCAACTTGGCTTCGGACCCATGCTCCTGCATGAGCTCGAGCGCCGCGTCCAGCGACTCGGGGGCCTCGTACTCGAAAGGTGCCGGCTTCAAGCGGTAGATGTTACTACGACCGATCCGCCAGTTGCCGGGAAGACTTCGCGCCCGAGGGAGAGTCGCCGGCTCTCACGGCGCTACGAGTCGCAGGGGCTAGACTCGCGGCATGGAGAGCCTGACCCAGGTCGAGGCGCGACGGCTCGCGTTGATCCGGGCCGGGCTGTTGAAGCCGCGTTGGACCGGGCTGCCGGCGCGGGCAGCTGGACGGGGACGACGAGCGCGCAAGGCGGCCCATGCGGTGGTGCGCCGCTTCGGTTATCTCCAGCTCGACAGCGTCGCCGTGGCCGGTGCCCGCAGCCACGTCATCGTGGTGCTATCGCGAATCGACGGCTTCGAGGCGTCTCTGGGAGAGGATCTCTTGACCCCGGGCGAGCCGCTCTTCGAGTACTGGGGCCACGAGGCGAGCTGGCTGCCACTCGAGCTCTACCCGACCTTCCACTTCCGCCGCCGCGCCTACGCCCACCATCCCTGGTGGGGGGACGTGCTCGGCCAATACCCGCAAGTGGCCGATCGACTGCTGAGGCGCATCCGCGACGAAGGCCCGCTGCGCTCGCTCGACTTCGAGGGCGACGACCCGGGGGTCGACGCCTGGCACCGCAAGGCCGCCACCCGCGTGGCGTTGGCCTTCTGGTCGCGCGGCGACCTGGCGATTCGCGCCCGGCGCAACTTCCAGCGCACCTTCGATCTGGCGGAGCGGGTGATACCCGCCGCGCTGCGGCGCCAACGGCCCAGCCAGGCGGAGGCTCTGCGAACTCTGTTGCTGCGCGCTCTCGCTGGCCACGGCTGGGCGACAACCGGCACGCTGGCCGCGACCTGGCGCCTGCGCAACCTAAGACCGGAGATCACCACCGCCCTCGCCGAGCTCGTGGAGGAGGGCGCGATCGCGCCGTGCAGCGTCGACACGGATGGCGGGAAACGCCTGCCCGGCTGGATCCGAACCGTCGACCTCGAGCTGGCGGGTCGCACCGCCGCCCTGCGGCCGCGCCGTGATCGCGGTGTCTTGCTCTCGCCCTTCGATCCCGTCCTCTGGGACCGCCAGCGGGTCGCTCGCCTGTTCGGCTTCGATCAGGTGCTCGAGATCTTCAAACCCCGATCCCAGCGCCGTTACGGCTACTACTGCCTGCCGGTGTTGGCCGGCGACCGGCTGGTGGCCCGGCTCGACCTCAAGGCCGAGCGCAAGACCCGTCGGCTGGCACTACTCTCCTGTCACTACGAGAGCGACTCGCCTACCCCAGTCGACCGCGCCGCGGTCGAGAGCGCTCTCGAGCGCTACGCGCGAGCCGTATCGCTGAACATCGACCACGGGCCATAGCGGGATAGACAGGCCACTTGCCACCGTGTAGCGCCCTGGCTCTGCCCAGGGGGGTTGGGTGATGCAACGCCAACCGCCGTTCATCTCAGTGACGATCATTGCCTGCCTGTTGTGGATGACAGCGCAGCCAACTGCCGTCTGGCCCGCGCCTGCCATCGGGGGTCGCGCTCGAATGCTTCGTCGTGCGCCTTGGTCCAGAACCCTCTCTCGGTCGCTGCGTCCTTGGCGAAGCTCTTCAGGTCTGCTGTGTAGCCCTGCTGCCGGTGGTAGATTCGCGCATGGAATCCTCTCTCGGCCGCACCAGGCAGTAACACCCGGTAGTAGTGAGCTTGAGCTTGGTCCGCCATCTTCATTTTCCTCGAGGTGCTCACCGAGTACTCACCCATGAAGGCCATTTCCTGTGGACCTACGGTGACCTCCGTTTCGGCGATCATCGCCATCGAGAAGAAGGCAGTCCGACTGCTCGAAGAGTTGAGGCTGGTGAGAACCGCGGCTACAGCCACGTAGCGGCCCGGCTCGGCGTTGAGAAGGAAGACCTGTTTCTTGTGTGAGTAGTCCGACGGAATCAGGTCCGTGGCAGCGAACGCCCGCTCACCGAGGGTCTCCTCGCCGTCTTCGAGCTTCACGAAGAAGACCCGCGAGGCCTGCGGTCTGGACCCGACTGGGAGAATGTTCCGCTGCTCGACGGTGAGGCCGAGCGAGGCGCTCATTGGATCCGGTCCGGGTAACGATGGTCTCCCCTTTTTCCCGACCCGCACGTCCTGCCTGGCGATTGGCGGGACAGACACCCCGACCGAGCCCAGTCGTGGTGTCGGGTCCTCGGTTCCTTCCTTCCCCAATTCGGTCTCGATCTTTTCCAAGCGGTGCAAAACCAGGGGCCTGTCCGGGGCTAGGGGACGGGCCTGCAGATAGGTCTGGAGCTCCCGAGCCGCCTCCTCGAACGACCCCATGCGGAGCAGCGCAAGACCCATCCCGCGGTGGGCCTGTGCGAAGTCGGAATCGAGACTGAGCGTCCGCGTGTACTCCTCCAGCGCGTCTCGAAAGCCGTCCTCCTGTTGGTCACCGAGGGCGAGGTACGCTTCGGCCAGGGCGAAATGCGCCTCCGGGTCGCCATCGCGCTCCTCGACCAGCCTTTCCGCCGCCGAGGCGGCGCTCGGAAAGTAGCCCGCGCGGATGTACTCGTGGACTGTGTCCAACGAGGCCCGCCAGCGGAGCTCGCCATAACTCTCGGCGCCGACCTCGAGCGTGCCGCCGCTGCCGAGATCCGACGCCATTCGACGCATGGAGTTCGCTCGGGTCTGCAGTTGCGCGTTCTTGGTCCACTTTGTCTCGACGGCGACGCGCCCTCCTTCCGAAACCCGACCGAGAATTTCGTATAGGCGCAAGGCCTTTCGCACGTCGTAGCCCACCTTTGCGAGAATGCGGCTCGCTCGCTCGTCCGCCTCCTTCTCGCGGCGCCGCTTGTACCCAAGAACCGCCGGTTTCGGGACAGCCGCCTCCACGCTGGTCTTCGTCGACGGCTCGAAGAATGGCGTCGGATCCCCTCCGAGGAGCACGAATGCACTTGCGGCTACCACCCCAAACACCAACCCGACCTTGCCCCTCCTACGAGAGTTCCGAAAGTGGCGAATACTGTGGTGGCCCGCAGCGTGGTGGATCTCGTGCGCGAGCAAGGTGGCGAGCTGGGCCTCGTTCTCCAAGATGGCGAGCATCCCCAGGTTCACGTACACCTGCCCGTCCGGCAACGCGAACGCGCCGGGATGGGGGCTCCGGAGGATGTGGAAGCGGTACTTGAGATACGTATCCGTGGGTGGTGGGGCCAGTTGTGACCCAATCCTTCTGATCAACTCGTTGAGCGCCGGGTGCCTGTAGATGTCACCGCGGGCTTCGGCCTGAACCTCGAAGAGCTGCGCTGCCTCGATGAGCTGCCACTCTCGCTTCTTGAGCGGCAACGACTCGTAGACGCTCTGGCCTGCCTCGATCGCAGGCGGTGCCGACATTCCGAGCAGGCAGACCGCCGCCAGCGATGCGCTGAGCCTACGACCAACCGGCCAAGTCGTTTCCTTTCTCAACGTTGTTCCCAGAAGAGGCACCAACCCCCCCACGGCCCTTCGGC
>JAPUJD010000017.1 GCA_027296385.1 Acidobacteriota bacterium
AGGGTCGTCCCGGGCAGCGGCACACTCCCCGCCCAACTCGGCGATCCCGCAACCCGCCGGAACCTCACAGCGAGGCCGCAACGCACAGATTATCGACAGGGGCACGACGATGGCCCGGGACCAGGCAGATATCTCGTAGATGTTGAACGGCACCCACCGAGGCAACAGGACGAACTCCGGCGGCACCGCCGGGCAGTGCGACCATGGATACTGGCCGAAGATCGCCAAATAGATGCGAGTAAAGGAATTGCACGCCTCGAGCCCACCGAGCCGGCGCGCGACCCGCCGGGCGGCCGTCATGTGTGGCGCCTCGGTCGAATCACCCAGCAGCTTGAGCGCCAGGTAGGCCTTGACGGTCGAATTGACGTCGGGACCGCCGCCGGGAAACTTCCCCCAACCACCCTCGGCAAGCTGTACCTCTCTCAGGTGCTGACCGGCCTTGGCGATCTTGGCCTCTCCCAACCGACCGAGGAAGAACATCAACAGGATGTACTCGGACTCGAGAATCGTGTCCCCCTCGAGCTCGGCGCACCAGTGCCCGTCCTCACGCTGGAGGGAGAGGAGGTAAGCTCGACCGCGCTCGAGCGCCAAATTGACCGGCATCTGCGGCGAGCGCGGCGGTTGTGCGGCAGGGGCCCTGGGGGCTGGGCGGATCGACGAATCGACGGCAGTCAGGATGCGACCTCACTCTCTAGTGGCAGGCTGTATACGATACGACACCTGGGACGACGAGGGATTTGCGCCGCGAACAGGGGATAGAGCTTGCCGAACAGGACCGAAGATCGAACGCCTCGCGAGGCTTCCGCTGGAGATTTGGATCAGATCGTGATCGCCGGGTCCCTCGCCTTCGATCACATCATGACATTTCCGGGCCTGTTCAAGGACCACATTTTCCCGGACAAGCTGGACGTCATCAACATCTCCTTCCTGGTCGACAAGATGGAGCGCCAGCGCGGTGGCTGTGCCGGCAACGTCGCCTACTCCCTCGCCCTGCTGGGAGAGCATCCGCGCATCGTCGCCACGGCCGGGAACGACTTCGAGGACTATCGCCGATTCCTCCTCGACCAGGGCGTCGATGTCGAGGCCATTCGAATCATCGACGATGAGACCACCGCCTGCGCCTTCATCACGACCGACCAGTCGGACAGCCAGATCCAGGGCTTCTACGTCGGCGCCATGGCTCACGCCTCACAGCTCAGCCTCAAGGAGCTGGCCGGCGATCGCGCCAAGGTCTGTATCATCTCCCCCGACGACCCCGGGGCCATCTCCCGCCAGTGCCAGGAAGCCTGCGAGGCCTCTCTGGCCTTCTTCTTCGATCCCTCGTTTCAGGTCACCCACATGGACGGCCCGACCCTGCGCGACTGCGCCCACGGAGCCAAGGGCTTGATGCTCAACGACTACGAGTACGCCGTCTTCGAGGACAAGACGAGCTACCGCGGGGACGCCGTCTTCGAGCTCGTCGACTTCGTCGTCGTGACCCTGGGTGCGAAGGGCAGCCGCATCCTGCGGCCGGGCTCCCCTCCGATCGAGGTGCCACCAGCGGCAGTCGCTCGGGCTGTCGATCCCACCGGGGCTGGCGACGCGTTTCGAGCCGGCTTCCTGGCCGGCTGGGTGGAAGAGTTCGAGCTGCCGGTCTGTGGCCGCATGGGCAGTGTCGCCTCGGCCTACGCCGTCGAGCAGTATGGCACCCAGACCCACGCCTACGGCCGGGACGAGTTTGACCGCCGCTATGCGGAGAACTTCGGCGAGGCACCGCCATAGCCGCACGCGAACAGCGCACCGCCGACCCATCCCGGCGGCTCTCGAGAATCGGTCGAAACGCCCTCGCCGCTTCCTGCTCCCTGCTCCTACTGGCAAGTGTGGGCTCCGCTGAGACCGAGACCGAGACCGACGACGCTATCAGGCGCGGTGACGCCGCCTGGGAGCGACGGGCTGAGGGGCATCATCAGGCCGTGGCGGCACCGGGTCCGATCGGCGAGGCCATCACTGCCTACGAGGAGGCACTGGCCCAGACGCCGACCGACTTGGAGGCTCGCTGGAAGCTCATGCGAGCCCTCTTCTTCCGGGGCGAGCACGTGGTCTCCAGCCACAGCGCCCGCCTGCGAGTCTTCGAGCGCGGGCGCCAGCTCGGCGAGCACGGCATCGATCAGTTGAGCGCCGGCACCAACGACCGCAAGCGTTTCCTGGAGCTTTCCGCGGCCAAACTCCGCGCCGCCGTCGGCGAGCCGACCCTGGGCGCGGAGGTCCTCTTCTGGAGCGCCGTGCACACCGGGCTGTGGGGCCGCACCCGGGGCAGGTTCGCCTCGGCACGCGAAGGCGTAGCCAGCAAGATCCGCGACTACGCCAGCGCTTCGATCGCGCTCGATGACGAGATCGAAAACGGTGGCGGTCACCGCATTCTGGGGCGCCTGCATACCGAGGCGCCCCGCATCCCATTCATCACCGGATGGATCAGCCGCGATACAGCGGTCAGCGAGCTCGAGCTGTGCCTCACGATCGCGCCCGAAGACCTGACCACCCGCCTGTACCTGGGCGAAGCGCTGATCGAGTTCGTGCCGAAAAGGAAGCAGGAGGGTGTTGCGCTACTGAGGGATCTGGTCCAGAGTGATCCCGACCTGCGCTGGCTGGTCGAAGAGAAGAAAGCAATAGCCGACGCCGAAGTAATCCTCGCCCGGATCGACGGCTGACGAGCTCCAGGGCGCCACTTCGACAGTCAGGCGCGCAGAAAGGCCCACGAGCGTGGCAGGAAGCGCGGCACGCGGCGCAGATACTCCTCGTACGGAGCTCCGAAGCGCTGCCTGAGCTCGCCCTCTTCGAGCAGAACGACCAGATAGAGCCCGACGGCGATCGCCGCGGTGAGCCAGTAGATTCTTTGGTAGTTGAGGATCAGACTCCAGCCCGCGAGGCCGATCATCAGATCGAGGTAGCGCGGGTTGCGGGTGTGGGCGTAGATGCCCTCGGTGAGCAGTGTTCCGGGGTCGTCCTTGGCCAACTCCGGCATGCCGACCAGGATCCGCAGCCTGAGGTGCTTGCGGCACTTGACCTCGATC
>JAPUJD010000170.1 GCA_027296385.1 Acidobacteriota bacterium
AACGGCTACTCGGCGAACGGTACCTGCGCGCCGTCGCGGGCCGCGCTGATGACCGGCCGCTACGGCACCCGCTTCGGCTTCGAGTTCACCCCGACGCCGCCGGGGTTCGCCACGATGGTGTCGAGGCTCTCGAGCCCGAAGGGCAAGCTCCGAAGTGCGATCGTCGACCCGACGGCGGCTTCGGTTCCGTTCGACCAGAAGGGTATGCCGCCCTCCGAGATCACTCTCGCCGAGCTGTTGAAGCCGGCGGGCTATCACACCGTGCACATCGGCAAGTGGCATCTCGGCAACGTCGGCGGCATGGTCGCCCACGAGCAGGGCTTTGACGAGAGCCTTCTCATGGCGAGCGGTCTGTATCTGCCGGAGAACGATCCGAACGTCGTCAACTCGAAGCAGGAGTTCGACGGCATCGACCGTTTTCTGTGGCGCGTCATGAGCTTCGCGGCGTCGTTCAACGGCGGCCCTCGCTTCGAGCCCGACGGCTACCTGACCGACTACTACACCGACCAGGCGGTGGAGGTGATCGAGGCGAACAAGGACCGGCCGTTCCTGCTCTACCTGGCGCACTGGGCGGTGCACACGCCGCTGCAGGCGCTGAAGGCCGACTACGACTCCCTGTCGCACATCGAGGAGCACCGCCTCCGCGTCTACGCCGCGATGGTGCGCTCGCTCGACCGTAGCGTCGGCCGCGTGCTCGAGGCGCTACGCGACAACGGCCTCGAAGACAACACCCTCGTCTTCTTCACCTCCGACAACGGGGCGCCGGCCTACATCGGCCTGCCGCGCGTCAACGAGCCGTTTCGGGGCTGGAAGATCAGCTTCTTCGAGGGCGGCATCCACGTGCCGTTCCTCCTCAAGTGGCCGGCCCGCATCGAGGGCGGTCGCACGTACGAACCGCCCGTGCACGGCTTCGACATCTTCGCGACGGCCGCTGCGGCCGCCGGCGTCGAGCTGCCTGGCGACCGTGTGATCGACGGCGTGGATCTCGTGCCGCACGTTCTCGGCGAGGTGGAGAGCCCGCCGCACGAGCGCCTCTTCTGGCGCACGGGCGGCTACCAGGTCGTGCAGGCCGACGGCTGGAAGCTGCAAATCTGCAACCCGCCGGGCAAGACCTGGCTCTTCGACCTGAAGAGCGACCCCACCGAGCAGCGCAACCTAGCCGCCGAGGAGCCTGAGCGCGTCGCCGCGCTCGAGAAGCTGCTCGCCGAACACAACGCCGAACAGGTCGAGCCGCGCTGGCCGTCGGCCGTTCAGAGCCCGATCAACATCGACAAGACCCTCCTCGAGCCGGACGCTCCCGACGACGAGTACATCTACTGGTTCAACTGACGCGACTCGAGCCGAGGCGCGCCCCGGGAGTCTGAGGAGCGACGACCAGGAGCTACTCGCGATTCCGCTCTCGCACTCCGTGATCTCCGCGCAGGCAGACCGCCCAACGAAACGGACTCCTCTGGAGTACGCGCGGCAGTGCGAGGGGCATCTGGGGCCGCTGCCGAAGTTCAGTTGCAGCGACGCTCTGGAGATCCCGATCACCGTCGACGGGGAACGAGTCGCCGCGACGCCGGAGAGCTTCGCCCTCAAGGATCCCCGATCTTCTCCTCGACTTCTATGCGAGGTCAGCCCGGCCGAAGCATGAGCTTCACCTTGCCGAGCCCTGCCGCCCACTCCACCCAGGTGTTCAAAATGGCGATACTTGGGGTGTTCAAAATTGGGTTACTTGGGGACGCCAGTATACTGTCACCGGTTTTCCGATGAAGGACATTGTGATCAGCGGCATGGGGGTGATCTCCTCGATCGGCCACGATATGGAGGAGTTCGGGCGCAGCTTGTCGGCTGGGCGGGTGGCCGCGGGGCCGACACCCTGGAGCGATGAAGAGGGGCTGCGCGACGTCTGGATGTCCAAGGTCGAGGGGTTTCGTCCGCAGGACTACATGGACTCACGGGTGATCGACGGCACGGACACGTTTGCCCAGTACGCCGTTGCCGCGGCGGTGCAGGCCGTTGAAGCGAGTGGGATCGACGAGCTCGACGCGGAGCGTACGGCCGTTGTGATCGGCACGGCTTGTGCGGGTGCCGAGAGCATTGCCGAGTCGCAGCGCGGGTTCGACGAGGAGGGGCCGTCCGGTGTGTCGCGGAAGCTGCAGCTCAAAGCCTGGCCGAACATGGCGGCCGGCCAGATCGCGCTGCGATGGGAGCTCCACGGGCCTCTGCTGACGGTGTCGACCGCATGTGCGTCGTCGATCGACGCGATCGGCATGGCCGCGCGCCTAATCGAGCGTGGCGACT
The DNA here is from genome assembly GCA_027296385.1 of Acidobacteriota bacterium. Lineage (GTDB taxonomy): Bacteria > Acidobacteriota > Thermoanaerobaculia > Multivoradales > JAHEKO01 > CALZKB01. Next base: position 2,287 of record JAPUJD010000170.1, read on the forward strand.
GTGACGTGGCGATCGCGGGCGGAACGGACGCGGCACGCGTTCAAGTGGTGCTGATCGCTGCGGGGCGCTACGGCATGCTGCACCCTCAACCGGATCCGTACAAGGCCTGCCGTCCGTTCAACACGGAGCGCTTCGGCATCATGGGCGGTGAGGGTGCCGGAGTGGTGATTCTGGAACGGGCCGATCGGGCACGGGCCCGCGGCGCAAGAATTCATGCCTTCGTCAGAGGCTATGCCTCACTCTCCGACGGTTTTCACCCGTCGTCGTCTCACCCGGACGGTCGCTGGGAGAGCCGCACGATGGAGAAGGCCATCGTAGATGCTGAGCTCCCTGGCGGCAGCGATGATGTGGATGCCGTCATCGCCCACGGAACGGGTACGCCGAAGGGCGATATTGCCGAGATCCGGGCTCTCAATCGCCTGTTCGGTGGTCGCGAGCCGGCGCTCAGAGTGACGTCGATCAAGGGCAACGTGGGGCACACAGCCGGCGCGGCGGGAGTGATGGGTGTGCAGGCGGCGGTGCACAGTTTCAAGGAGGGGGCGCTTGTACCGACCGCCGGCACGACGGAGGTCGACCCGGCGGCGGAGTTCGAGGTCGTGACGGGGGCGCCTGAGGCCATGGATCTCGAGACCATTCAGGTCAACGGCTTCGGCTTCGGCGGCCAGAACGCTTCGCTGGTGGTGACCAGGAGCTGACCGAGCGCGCAGGGCCGGCGGATCGTCAGGGCCGTTGAGCGATGCACTCGATCTCGACACCGGCGCCCAAAGCCAGATCGGCTACGCCGACAGCGGCTCGGGCCGGGGTCTGATCAACGCTACTGTCGGCCTGTAGCGCCCAGCGCCGCGCAGGCGCTGCGTCGGCCGCGGTTCTCCTCGAGGCACGCCCAGTGCTCGGTCGACATTTCCTCTACCCCCAGCAGCACGAGCTTGTTGCTCTCGTAGCCCTCTTCGTCGGGCAGATCGATCTCGAATCCGAC
>JAPUJD010000171.1 GCA_027296385.1 Acidobacteriota bacterium
GCCGATGTAGGGACGCGTCATGAGGACCGGCCGAGCTCCTGCGGCTCGGGTCTCGCCGATCATCGTGCGAAGGTTGTCTCGGTATCGAGCAAGGCCCACACGCCGCCGCATCTTGCCAGGAGCTCCGAGCGCCCAGAGACGGTCCACTCCTCCGATCAAGACGCGGCCCAGCCGCAGGCGACCGAACTGTCCCTTGAGAATCGCGCCGGCCCGATTTGCGCCCGATCGCTCCGCGTCCGCCACGCGAACCGGCCGCGCGTCGTTCGAGCCGAAGCTGATGGTCACCACGTCCGGAGCCAGCGGCAAGACCTCTCGCAGCCGAAGGACGCCCTGAAACGAGGAGTAGCCCCAGACCCCGGCGTTGACCACGCGAACTTCGGAACCGGCGAGGCAATCGAGCAGCCCGGGCCAGTGTGCCCCGTCCTCTCCCCTCCAGCCGAGCGTGTTCGAGTCGCCTACTGTGGCGATTCGGACTTCACCCCGGCGCCTTTCGGGGCCGAGAACCGGGCCGCGGAAGCCTTGCCGGTTGAAGATTTTGTAGCCGCGGCGAGGGCGCCACAGGAGGCGCTGGTCGAACTCGAAATGCTCCTCGTTGAATGCGAGGGTGTCGCGCAGATTGTCTCGCGCCGAAATCGTCAGTGGGCGATAATCGTAGTCGAGCCAAACCATCACCAGTTCGACCACCGCCAGGCTCAGCACCGGAGCGGCCAAAAGGAGCGCCGCGTTCGCCCATGCTCTCCTCATGCTGGGTCCGCCGACCTCAGCAATCCCACGGCGCCGCGTATTGCCGGGGTTCTACACAGGGCCGCGCGCCGAGTCAGCTCCTCCCACTGCCCTCCTCCAGCCTCCCGTCCGACCGACCGCGCCAGGTCGGCTACCATCGAGGCCCGACACTGGCGCACCGCCCACTCGAGGGCGCTCGGCATCGATCCGCTGGCGGCTAGCGCATCCGCCCCCCCCTCGAGCAACAGACCGACCACCCTGACGTGCCCTTCGAAGACAGCCAGTATGAGCGGCGTAGAGCCCTGGCGGGTGACGGAGTCGATCTCGACGCCCAAGCCGAGCAGCCTGCGCACCATGGGCTCCGATCCCTGGCGAGCAGCCACCGCCAAGGCATCCCACCCGTCCCGGTCGCGGACTGCCGGATCGGCGCCGGCGTCAAGCAAGGTGCCGGCGACCTCGTCGTCGCCTTGCCACAGCGCCAGATGCAGAGCAGAGGCGCCGCTCGAGTCTTGCTTGTCGAGCCCGGCTCCGCCCTCGATCAGCGCCCGCACTCCGGCCGCCTGGCCGCGCCGGACTGCCTCCATCAGCAGGGTGGAGCCCAGAGCGTTCGGCAAGTCGAGATCGAAGCCGTGCCGGACCGCGTCGCTCAAGAGCTCTGGATGGCCCAACCGGATGAGCACCCGCGGTAAGCCGCGCGATCCACCGAAGCTCGCCCGGATCTCAACCCCGGCCTCTTCGAGTATCTCCACACACTCGGCCTCGGCCGACCTCTCCGCCAGCAGCAAGGCCGCCGCGGCAATAGTGTCGCCGGTCGGGTAGCCAGCGTCGATCATGACCTCGAGCGCCCGACAATCCCCCAGCCGGATCGCTCTCTGCAGAGCGAGCCGTGGGCGCACCCCGGCCACGATCAAGAGATGTACGGTGTCGAGATCGCCCCGATTGAGACTGTGCAGTACGCTGCTGGACTCAGCGGCAACGCCTCTGGCGGCGAGAAGCCGTCGGGCCGAACTCGCCGAGTCGCTGCACCCTGCCAAGAGCAGCACGAGCAGGACAGGCCCGACGTCAACCCGTCCACGTAGCAAGATGATCAGCCCCACCGGACGAAGAATACCTCACCGTGATGACTTCGGCTCAGCGGTCAGAATCGACTGGCTCAGCCAGGAATGCCAGGATCGCGTCGAGTGCCTTCGGCTGCACGACCGCGTCGAAATGCCCTCCTGTCATCATCGCTGTCCCGGCGAGTGCGGCGGCTTCCTGCGGCGAGAGACCGCGCTGGCTGTCGAGCACGGCATGGCCGTCACCCGGCGCCGAGGCGAGGTCCTTGAGGACTGGGTCGCGATCTACCCGCGCATCGCCGAGGAAGTAGGTGCGCCATTTGCCTCGCTCGCGAGTCAGGAGAGCCCGATCGATCGTCGGCGACGACGCGTTTTCCAGCCGGTAGTAACGCACTGGTGCGAAGTGAGCGGAATCGCGCGCCAGCAGGAACTGAAGCCGCTGAGCGTGCTGAAGCTGGCGTTCGAGGTAATCGATTCGATCCTGCCGGTCGCCGAAGAGCTCCGGCCTGGGATGGCGGCGCAGCCGCGCGCTGGCAGCCCGACCGAAGATCGACCAACCGTACTCGGACCAGTTGCGCGCATCGAATAGATCCACCGAGAGGGTCTTCCCGCTCTGGTCGAAGAAGAGACCTTCGCGCTCGGCAGGCAGATCCTCGAACAGCGGCCGGATCGAAAAGAAGGTCTCCGGGTGCAGGCGGCGCCCGATCACAGGGACGTAGCTCCGCCCTTGGGTCAGCAGCTGGAGCACTCGCAGTGCCCCGGTGTTCGATGCCCCGACCAAGATCAGCTTGCGGATCCGGTAGCCGCGCTGCCAGACGGTCCCCGCCTCCGCCTCATCGGCATCCAACGCACCGTACTTGGCCAGCCAGCGGCAAATCTTGGCCGCGTTGCTCTGGCAGATGAGATCCACCTCCGAACCGCCCCGGCCCGCACTCAGGGCCTCGAGCTCACGGTCGAGCCGACGCACCGAGTCGAGGTTGCCATAGCGCCAGTCGTAGTTGAAGAAGAAGAGATCGTCCACCGATCTCGACGCGGCCAGATCTCCGAGCCGGTAGCCCGCCTGCTCGAAGCGTTCGAGCAGGGGCTGGTAGATCATCTTGGTCCAGCCGGGTAGGCGCAGCTGCCAGATCGGTCCCGCCGCCTCGTAGTGGACCTGGGGATGGGGCGGACCAGGGAGCCCGACGTCGAGCTGACCGATCGCCAACGGCAGCACCAGACGATATCCCCCGTCGCGGGGCCGGAACAGCTGCCGCGAGCTTCCCCACACCAGCTCGGCGGTGTGTGGATCCCGCAGTTTGGTGCCGGTCACACCGGGTACGAAGACCACGGGCGGGCGCCTGCCGGCACCTGCGGGCCGCGGGGCGGGCGGGGCGGTCCCGAGCCGCGCGGGAGCCAGCCCGAGCGCTGCCATCGCAGCCAGGACCAGCCAGGTCGCGCGTACCCTCACCGTGCAGCTCGGCGCGGCAGCTCGAGCAGCCAGAAGAGCAGGTTGTCAGTGAAGACCGCGCCCTTGGTCAGCTCGAGATGTCCTTGCGGCAGGAACATGACGGTGTGCCAATCGACCGGCGAGCGCAGGTAAGGCGACCAGGTGCTGTCCAGGCGCTCGTCCATCAACGCGCTGCTGCGCAGTACCTTGCCGTCCCCCGACTCGGTGGCGACGACCGAGAGGCTCCCATTGCCGGTACCGACGACGGCCCGCCGCGGCGTCGGAATCGCGTCGCCGGCGATCAGGTAGAGCTCCATGCCATCAGGCCTCTGGGCCGGCTGGTCGAGCGCCGCGGTGAACTGGCTGGCGCGCTGCAGGACCTTGGCCAGGTGATCGAGCGCAATCCGCCGCCGCACCGCGGGGTCCGCCTCGTCGGGCAGCAACCAGGAGATCATTTCCTCGGCCTCCGGGGACGCCAGGCCCCATTGCAGGCGGTCCCACAACGCTGGATCGAAGAGGTCGTCGATCGGCCTGCCGTCGATGAGCACGATGCCGTGCCGGCCGCGAGGCAGCATCTGATAGCCCGCAGGGAAGGTCCCGAGCAGGGTCGGAGAGTAATGTGCGAAGGGCCCGTAATTCTTCCCCTCGGTGAGCTGGACCAAGCTCTCGAGCGTACCCGCGTTGGGTGGCGCGACGAGGATCGCCCGCTCGATGTTGGCGGCTCCGGCCCAGGTCACCTCGGGTATCGAACCGTCGTTGGGAAGGTCGGCTCCTCCGTATCGCAGGTAGTAGCGCAGCAG
>JAPUJD010000172.1 GCA_027296385.1 Acidobacteriota bacterium
TGCCAACCTTCGCCGGCGTGCCGGCGGCGCCCAAGGGCGGTCCAGCGGCCGCAACGCGGGCGACAGCGACGAGGATTGATACCATGCAAGTGATCCTGCTCGAGCGCATCGAGAAGCTCGGCCAAATGGGCGACGTGGTCAACGTCAAGCCGGGCTACGCGCGGAACTACCTGCTGCCCCAGCGCAAGGCCCTGCGCGCAACCAAGGAGAACGTCGAGCGCTACGAGCGCGAGCAAACCCAGTTCGAGGCGTCCAACCTCGAGCGCCGAGGCGAAGCGGAAGCGGTCGCGGCGAAACTCGAGGGCCTCACCTGCGTGCTGCTGCGTCAGGCGAGCGAGAGCGCCCAGCTGTATGGCTCGGTGACGGCGCGCGACATCGCCCAGGCGATGGCCGACGCCGGCGCCACGATCCACCGCTCGCAGGTGCGGCTCGAGCGGCCGATCAAGACGCTCGGTATCCATCGCGTGCGCATCGCGCTCCACCCCGAGGTCATGGTCGGCGTCGACGTCAACGTCGCCCGTTCGACCGAGGAAGCCGATATCCAGGCGACCGCCGCGGCACGCGGAGAGCCCGCCGCCGAGACCGCCGTGCGTGACGGGACCACGGCCGAGACCGGCGAGGACGAGGCCGCCGCCGATAGCGCGGCCGAGACCGGCGAGGACGAGGCCACGGCCGATAGCGCGGCCGAGACCGGCGAGGAGAGCAAGGCCGCTCCCACGACGCAAGACTGAGCCTGCCGGCGCCGGGGCGGCGCCGCGGCGCGATTGTTATTCGGCCACGCCTTCGTTAAAATTGCCGGCTGTGCGCGTGGGTTTGTGCGTACGGCGTCAAGATCGGCCCGCGGCGCGGCGTACGCGGGAGAGAACGGATGCTGCTCGGCCGTCTGCTGAAACGCATGATCAAGACCGGCCGCCTGACGGTGATCGACGCGGCCGGCCGGGCGCATGTCTTTGGTCCGGCTGGCAGCCAGCCGGCGGTGACGCTCCGGCTCCACGACAAATCGCTGCACACGAAGCTGTATCTGCGGCCCCAGCTCTACTTCGGCGAGGCCTACACGGACGGCACGCTGACGATCGAGGACGGCACGCTTTCGGACTTCCTCGATCTGTGGGGGGCCAACCAGGAGATCGCCGAGCCGGGCTGGGCCGGCCGGGTCGGCCTCCGCCTGGCGCTCATCGCGCGGCCGCTGCGGCAGCACAATCCGATCGGGCTCGCCCGGAAGCACGTCGCCCACCATTACGACCTCTCCAATACGCTCTACGACCTGTTCCTCGACCGCGACAGGCAGTACTCGTGCGCCTACTACATCTCGCCCGACCACACGCTCGAGCAGGCGCAGGAGGCCAAGAAGCGCCACCTCGCCGCCAAGCTGCTCCTGACCCCCGGCTGCAAGGTGCTCGACATCGGCTCGGGCTGGGGAGGCCTGGCGCTCGACCTCGCCCGCATCGCCGGCGCCGATGTGACGGGCTTGACGCTGTCGTGTGAGCAGCACGAGAGCTCCGAGCGGCAGGCTCAGGAGGCGGGCCTGAGCGACCGGGTGCGCTTTTACCTGCGCGATTACCGCGAGGAGACCGGCCGCTACGACCGCATCGTCTCGGTCGGCATGTTCGAGCACGTCGGCGTCAAGCACTACGGCGAGTTCTTCGGCAAGCTCCGCGAGCTGTTGGCCGACGACGGGATCGCGCTGTTGCATTCGATCGGCCGTTGCGACGGGCCGGGCACGACCAACCCGTGGGTCCGCAAGTACATCTTCCATGGCGGCTACATCCCGGCGCTGTCCGAGGTGCTGCCGACAGTCGAGCGCTGCGGTCTGTTTGTCACCGATATCGAGATACTCAGGCTGCACTACGCCGAGACGCTGAAGGAGTGGTTGCGGCGCTTTACGGCCAACCGCGAGTCGATCGCCAAGATTTACGACGAGCGCTTCTGCCGCATGTGGGAGTTCTATCTCGCCAGCTCCGAGATGGCCTTCCGCCACTCGAGCCAGATGGTGTTCCAAATGCAGCTCGCGAAGCGGCTCGATACGGTGCCGCTCACCCGCGACTACATCCACGAGTGGGAGCAGGCCCACGCGGCCGATCCCGCCGCCGCGTGACGAGCACGGCGGGCCCGGGCGGCAACGACGGTTGCGCACGATCCCGCCCCAGCCAAGTTATCCACAATATTATCCAACTGTGGACAGGATAAAACCGATCCCACTCGTAATTATGCCCGACATCCACGCATTTCACATGCGGGTTGGCGTAGCCGCGCCGAGATCAAGCATGGTAACGTGAGGTCATGGTGACCACGGAGGCGCAGCAGCCTGACCCCGCTCTGGGCGAGCGGGACGAGGGCGTTGCCTACCGGAGCCTGCCGCACAACGACGAGGCCGAGCAGGCGCTCTTGGGCGCGATGCTCGTCAACAACGAAGTCGCCAACCGCGTCTCCGCCTTTGTTCGGCCCGAGCACTTCTTCCAGCCCGTGCACGGCCGCATCTACGAGGCGATCCTGGGCCTCATCGAGCGCGGGCAGATCGCCACGCCGGTCACGCTCAAGACCTACTTCGAAGGCGACGAGGCGCTCACCGACATCGGCGGGGCGCAATATCTTGCCCGGCTCGCCGGCTCGGCGGTGACCATCATCAACGCCGAGGACTACGGCCGCACCGTCCACGACCTCTACCTGCGGCGCGAGCTGATCCATCTCGGCGAGGACGTCGTCAACACCGCCTTCGACTTCCACGTCGATACGCCGGCGCGCGAGCAGGTCGAGGAGGCCGAGAAGCACCTCTACACGCTGGCCGAGGA
>JAPUJD010000173.1 GCA_027296385.1 Acidobacteriota bacterium
CGCATCCGCTCCGAGACCGGGCGACCGTTCAAGAACCTCGACTGGAGCGGCGCCGTGCGTCAAGAGTGGTCTCTCTTCGCCGGCCGGGTCGAGGTCGACGGCTTGAGCCCCGGCCGTTGGCTGCTCTCGGTCTCCACCTCGGACGGGCGCAGCTGGGAAGGTAGCGTACGGCTAGTGGCGGGCAACAACGACGAAGTCGTTCTCGACTGACGAAGACTCTAAACTGGCCGCATGGGCGAGCGGATTCTGGATCTCCTGACCGCGGCAAGGGCGCGGCTGCGAGCCGCGCCCCACACCCCTCCCGCGCGCGAAGCCAACCTGCTGCTGGGCCACGTCCTGGGCTGGCCGGAAGCACGGATCCTCGCCCACGATGATGAGGCGGTCGGCGCCGAGCAGGCCGCGGCCTTCACCGCGCTGGTCGAGCGTCGGCTCCAGGGAGAGCCGGTAGCCTACCTTACCGGCGAGCGAGAGTTCTTCGGCCGGTCGTTCGCGGTCGACTCGAGAGTTCTCATTCCGCGCCCGGAAACCGAGCATCTGATCGAGGCGGCGATGGCGCAAACGCTGCCGCCTCGCGCCTGGATTCTCGACGTCGGCACGGGCTCGGGCTGCATCGCCGTGACCCTGGCCCTCGAGCTGACCGGGACGCGGGTCGTCGCGACCGACGCGTCGCTCGGGGCTCTTGCCGTTGCGTGGCACAATGTTCGGCGCTTCGGAGTCGACGACCGTGTTCTGTTGACTCGCACCGACTGGCTCTCTGGCACCCGGACCCGCTCGATCGACCTCGTCGTGGCCAATCCCCCCTACATCACCCAGGCCGATGCGGCCACCCTGTCACCCGAGATCACCGACTTCGAGCCCCATGAGGCCCTCTTCTCCGGCACCGACGGCCTGACGAGCTACCGCCAGCTCTTCGCCGCACTGGCATCCCTCAGGTCGGGCACACCCGTTCTCTGCGAGGTCGGACACACGCAGGCATCAGCGGTCGCCGACCTGGCTCACGAACGGGGCTTCGTCCATCACCGGACGATCGACGACTACGCTGGGTTCTCGCGAGTTGTGGTAGTAATCCGGGGCTGAGACCGCGCCTCCTCGGGCGATTGCCATGGATTGTTTCGAGATCACCGGACCCAACCGCCTCGCCGGGAGAATCCGGGCGGCAGGAGCGAAGAACGCTGCACTGCCGGCCTTGGCTGCGACCTTGCTGACGGAGGGCTCGGTGGAGCTTTCCGGCTTGCCGCTGGTGCGCGATATTCGCACCATGACGCGACTACTCGAACATCTGGGAACACGGGTCGAGACCGTCGGGGGCACCTTGCGGCTGACTCCGAGCGGCGCGCCAGTGACCGACAATGCCGAGTACGACCTCGTCAAGACGATGCGTGCCTCGATCCTGGTTCTCGGCCCGCTGGTCACTCGCTTCGGCCACGCCCGAGTCTCCTTGCCCGGTGGCTGTGCCATCGGGGTGCGGCCGATCGATCAGCACCTCGCCGGCCTCGAGGCTCTCGGGGCCGAGGTGACCCTGGAGCACGGCTACGTTACGGCGCGTACCGACCGGCTGGTCGGCAATCGCTTCCGCTTCGCCGGTCAGAGCGTGACCGGCACCGAGAACCTGTTGATGGCCGCCTGTCTCGCTCGGGGCACCACGGTGCTCGAGAACTGCGCCTGCGAGCCCGAGGTGGTTGACCTGGCGCGGCTCCTCGTCGCCATGGGTGCACAGATTGACGGCGCCGGCCAGGGTCGGATCGAGATTCAGGGCGTCGACCACCTGGGCAGCGCCAAGCATCGCGTGATCTCAGACCGAATCGAGGGCGGGACCTTCCTGATCGGCGCTGCTATCACCGGTGGTGACGTGGTGCTCGAGCACGCCTGCGCCGCCGACCTGGCACCGCTGCTCGAAGTGCTCGAGAGCGCCGGCTGCACGGTCGAGACCCGTTCCGACACCGTGCGCGTGGCCGCGACCGAGCCCCTGCGATCCCGTTCGATCGAAACCGCGCCCCATCCCGGCTTCCCGACCGATCTGCAGGCCCAGTACATGGCGCTGATGAGTCAGGCTGAAGGCCGCTCGAGTGTGCACGAAACCGTCTTCGAGAACCGCTTCCAGCACGCGCCGGAGCTGGTGCGCATGGGCGCCGCAATCCAGGTCGACGGTGGCTACGCCTGGATCGAAGGCCCGACGCCGCTCTCGGGAGCTCATGTCATGGCGACCGATCTGCGCGCTTCGGCCTGCCTCGTGCTGGCCGGACTCGTCGCCGACGGCGTAACCACCGTTCACCGCATCTACCACTTGGACCGCGGCTACGAAGGCATGGAGGAGAAGCTCCGCAGCCTGGGCGCGCGAGTGGAACGCACCAGCGAATGATCTGGCTGCTGGCGCTCCTCTGGCCGCTGGAAGCGAGTCTCGCAGCGGCGCTCCCTGATCCTAGAATCGAGTGGGTCGAACTCCAACATTCCGGCAAGCTCGAGGAGGCTCTCGACCGGGTCGAGGAGTTTCTCGCCTCCCAGGCCGGCAACGGTGTCGGTCCCAAGCTCGGCGCGCACTACTTCCAGGGCCGGCTGCTCACCGCCCTCGGCCGCGGTACGCAAGCAACTTCTGCCCTGGCGGCCGGTCTCGCCGCAGACCCCAAACTCGAGCCCTGGACCCGATACCGCCTGGCCGAGGTCCAGATCGCCCACGGCCACCCGGAGGTTGCTGCCGGCCTCCTGGCCACGCTGCTGGGCTCGCGGTCGAGCACCGAGCTCGAGAACCACGCCGCTCGCCTGTTGGCCACAGCGCTACGCGACGGCGGTGACTGCCGACTCCTGGCGAATCTCGACGCCTGGAGCCTGAAAACTGCCCACCGCAGGCCGCTGCGGCTCGAGCGAGCCAATTGCCGGCACGGGCGCGATCCGGACGCGTCCTACCGCGAGCTGGCGGCGCTGCTCGCCGAGGGAACCGCCGACAGTGTGGCTTTCGCCGCGGCCGGCCGCCTGGCCGCACGAGTCGAAGAGCCTCCCCCCGAAATCGCCCTCGACATCGCCATGGCGTTCTTCGGCCAACGCAGTTTCGAGCCAGCGCTCGAGTATTTCACTCGCGCCCTGCAGCCCGGCGCGCTGCCACTAGCGCTACGCACCGACTACGAACTCCTGTACGCCGTCGCCCGCAGCTACTTTTGGCTTCGCGACTACCGGCAAGCCGCTGAGCGTTTCGACAACCTTGCCACCCTCACCCAGGACCGCGGCGAGCGCGCCCGCGCCTACTATCAACAGGCACGCTCACTGGAGCTGGCCGACGACGGCGACGCCGCCGACCGCGCCTACGATCGCGCCTACGCCGCCGAGATCGACGGCTCCTGGGCCGCCGCTGCCCTGACCGCGAGAGTACGAATCGCCTGGCTGGCCGGGCGGGAGAACGATGCCCTGACGCTTTATCGGCAACTTGGCGGGCGCCGCCGTTGGCACGCTACACGCGCCCGGACAGCGCTCTTTCTGGCGGCCAGCGACCTCGTCCAAGGTCGGGCCGATCGCGCCGGTGACTGGCTCACGACCGCCGCGGCCACGACCGGGATCCATCCGCCCGAGGTCTTCTACTGGCGCGGCCGCCTGGCCGAGGCGCGCGAAGACCTGCCGCGAGCGGTCCAGCGTTATCGCTCAGCCCTTCTCGACGACGCCTGGGATCCCTGGTCGCAGGAAGCTCGTGAGCGGCTCGGATCGCCTACGCTCGCCGCCGAGACGAAACGGTCGGCGAGCGCTCTCGCCGCCTCGAACCGGGAGCGCGATCTGCTGTCGGCCTGGCTGCTGGCGCCGGCCAGCGGCCCCGGCATGGCGGCCCGGGACAATCTGCGCGCACGGCTCCGGGCTCGCGGTCTAGAACGGGCCTTCATGGAGCTGGCGACGGTGCCGACGCCGCTCTGGCCGCTATGGGAGAGCCCGCTGACTTCAGTCGAGGGACGACTCCTGGCGCTCGGCGACTGGCAACTCGGGTTGCCTGCGGTTGCCCGCTATTTCCCCGTCACCGAGGCCCGTCTCGGACTCACACGATCGCGCCTGCTGGCGGAGGCCGGACTGACCCGCGCGTCGATCCTGACGGCAGAGTTGCTGGCGAAGAGAGCCCCGGCAACCGTTCCGCCGGGGCTATGGCCCGCCGAGCTGACCCGGAACCTCTACCCCCTGGCCTACGGCAAGCACATCCGGCGCGAGGCCGCTGGCGCCGGTCTTGACCCGTTGCTCCTGGCGGCCCTTATCCGCGAGGAGAGCCGGTTCGACGCCGCGGCCAACTCTGCCGCCGCGGCCTACGGACTGACCCAGTTCGTCCTGCCGACCGCCCGCCGGCTAGGTCGACGGCTAGGACTCGAGGACCTCGGAACCGACGATCTCCAGCGACCCGAGATCGCCATTCGACTAGGAGCGTTCTACCTCGCCGAGCTCGGCGAGCTCTTCGCCCGCCAGGAGCACAGCATGCTCGCCGCCTACAACGCCGGCGAGCCGCAGACCGAGCTGTGGCAGCGCTACTGTTTCAGCGACGAACGGGCGGAGTTTCTCACCAAGGTCGGCTTCCGCGAGACTCGCGGCTACTTGCGCAAGGTCCTGCGCAGCTACGCGCGCTACCGCGAGCTCTACCCCGGGTTGGCCGGACCTCCGACGGTCGCCACCACCCCCGGCAAGGTGTCCTCGATCTCGTCGAAATAGTCCTCGACGTCGGCCAAACGTCTGAGCTCTTCGGTCCAGCTCGCGATCTCTGTGTTGAGGCGCTCCTCCTTGAGCACCACCCGAATGCTTTCACGGACCTGTTGCAACGGCGGCGGGGTGGCTCCCCGCCGGCGCATCTCGGGCACGAGCGTCTGGTCGTAGTAGGCACGAATGTCGTCCAGGTCGACGAAGACCCGCGGCCCCAACCGTTCGTCGACGAAGGTCAGCACCATGAGCTGGCGGGCGACGAGCTGGCGCAAGCTGTCCGCCTCGAGACCCAGCTCCTTCAGTCGCTCGGCGAACTCCCGGTCGTTGGCGAAGCGGCCGCGGATTCGCGCATAGCCCTCTTCCACCTCCGCCGTCGGCAGCTCGACGAAGCCGAAACTGTCGATCTCGTGGAAGCGTAGCCGCTGCTCGATCAGCTGGTCGAGAATACGGCGCCGCAGGGCCCGCTCGTTCTCGCCCTCGACGCGATCGACCATTCGCAGCTCTACGATCTGGGTGACCTCGGACTGGAGGATCGGATCCTCGTCGACTACGGCCAACACGCGATCGATCAACTCGGGCTCGGCGGCCTGGGCCGACAGCGTTCCGGCGCCGCAGAGAACACCCACGAGAACGGCCAACAGACGGTGGCGGAGCCTCATCGGCGCGCATGCTAGCATTCCGCCGGCGCGCGCCCACCCGATGTCCGGCATTCTCTTCGTCGTCTCCACCCCGATCGGCAATCTAGCCGATCTGTCGCCTCGGGCACGAGACGTCCTGGCCTCGGCCGCCGTCGTGGCCTGCGAAGACACCCGACGCACCGGACGGCTGCTGGCGCATTGCGGCATCAAGAACCGGCTCTTGTCCCTCCACGAGCACAACGAGGCGAGCCGGGTGCCGAGCCTCGTCGAACGCCTGGCTCAGGGCGACGACGTGGCTCTGGTCAGCGACGCGGGCACGCCACTGCTCTGTGACCCCGGCTTCCTTCTCGTCCGCGAGGCGGCGGCCCGCGGCGTCACCGTCCGGGCCGTCCCCGGACCCTCGGCAGTGCTGGCGGCTCTCGCTGTTTCCGGCCTGCCGCCCTATCCCTTCACCTTCGCCGGCTTTGTGCCCCGCAAGGCCGGCAAGCGCCGGACCTTCTTCGCCGGGCTCGCCGAGCTCGGGCACACCTCGATCGCCTTCGAATCGCCGCATCGCATCCAGGCGAGCCTCGAGGCGGCGGCCGAGGTGCTCGGCGAACGGCCGGTCGTGCTCTGCCGCGAGCTCACCAAGCTGCACGAGGAAGTGTTGCGAGGAACGGCGAGCACGATAGCCGACCACCTGGAGCAACGGGCCTCGATCAAGGGTGAGATCGTGCTGGTGATCGGACCGCCCGACGGCTCGGGCTCGCGTTCGCCGGAAGCATGAGGGAGTCCTGCGGCCTCCGGCCGCGGCTAGTACTAGCGCTCCACGTCTGGGCTCTGTGGGTACTGGCCGCAGCACCGGTGCTGAATCTGCTGCGGCACTATCCGGAGTTCTTCATCGCGCACGATGCCGCGGCGGGGCAGATCCTTGGCTTCGTCGCGCTGCTGGTCGCCGGCCTGCCGCTACCCTGGGTCTTGCTGGCATGCTTGCTCCGTGCCAAGGCCATCGCGTGGATCCTCGTTTTGCCGCCGCTCGCCGTCGTCGGCTTGCAGATCGGCATGGCTGCGGGACTGGGAGCCGGCAGCCTCTTCGGGGCCGCCGCCCTGGTCCTTTCGGCCGGCTGGGCCTACCGCCGGCAGGAGAGCGTAAGGCGCTACTTCAGCTGGCTGGCTCTCGTCGCTCTCGTCGCGCCGGCCGGATTCCTCGCCGACCCTGCCATTCGCCGGCTGTGGCTGCCGCAGCCGGATCCTCCAAACCTGGGCCAGGCCGTCACCGCGGGCGCTCCAACCATCGTCGTCGTGCTCGACGAGCTACCGGTAGCCACCCTGCTCGACGCTGACGGCGCTCTCGACCGACGGCGCTTTCCCAACCTCGCCGGACTCGCCGACCAGGCCCATTGGTTCGACAATGTCGTCTCCGTCGACAGCTCGACACCGAAGGCTCTCTCCGCCATCCTGACCGGCCGGCGCCTGGCGCCGGGACAACTGCCGCAGGCGAGTGATCTCCCGATCAGCCTGTTCAGGCTGCTGGCGCCAGGCTATCGCGTGACGGCGCTGGAGCCCGTCACTCGGATCTGCCCCCCGGAGATCAACCACCTGGCCGAGCACGACCTGGGCCAGCCGGACCTGCTGGCCGACGCGGCGATCGTGGCCCTGCACCTGATCGTGCCGCCGCCGCTCTCTCGACGGATCCCCGATATCGCCGCTCTGTGGGGCGGGTTCGGCGAAGTCGCGTCGAGCGCACCGACCGACGGTGGGGAGCAAGGCGGTTTCGCTGGCTGGGAGAAGATTTTTCACCAGGCCGGCCGCGCAGCTCGCAGTAACCGGCTCGGTCAGTTCGAGACCTTCCTGGCCGCTATCGACGGGCGGCGTCGTGGCGCGCTCTACTTCGTTCACCTCCTGCTCCCCCATCGGCCCTGGGTCTACCTGCCCTCGGGCAAGATCTACATTCCGCGACGCTACCGAGAGCCCAGGGTCTTCCAGGCCAAGGCCTGGCCCGACTCGGCGGCCTATGCGGCGCAGGCCTATCAGCGTCACCTGCTGCAGGCCGAGTACGTCGATCGGTTGATCGGGGAGCTCCTGGCGCGCCTGCGACTGGTGGGCGTCTTCGACGACGCCCTCATTGCCATCACCGCCGACCACGGGATCAGTTTCGTGCCCGGCGAGATGAAGCGCGGAGTCACCGCCGCCAACCGCGCCGACGTCCTCCAGGTTCCCCTGTTGCTGAAACTGCCGCGACAGACCCAGGGCGCGCATCACCCGGAGCGGCACTCGACGCTCGACCTGTTGCCCACCCTGCTCGAGGTACTCGGCCTCGAGGTGCCGAACGAGGTCGAGGGGCGCTCGCTCTTCTCGCCGGCCGCCGATGCCGTGCACCCTGCTCCGGTGCAAGACGCTCTGGCGTACCGTGCAGCCATCTTCGGTGATCTCGGCCAACCTTCGGACCTTTTCGACTACGGACCCTACGGCAACTGGATCGGGCGCCGCCTGAGGGACCTCGACTTCGCGGCGGAGCCCGACTACAGGATCGACCTGCTCATGCCCGGTTGGAAGTTTCACTATGACGGAGCCGACAGACGGATTCCCGCCTGGGTCGTCGGTGCCCTAGAAAGCGCGGGGCCGCCGCGGCGACTCGGCCTGGCCGTCGCGGTAGACGGCACGATCGCGGCGACCACCGAGCTCGATCCGGCCGACAGCACCGGCCGTTTTCGCGCCTTGCTCCCCGAGAGCTCCCTCGCTGCGGGGATACATGAGCTCCAGATCATCGTCATCGATCCGCAGACCGGACGGGCGGTACTAGCCGCGCCTCGCTA
>JAPUJD010000174.1 GCA_027296385.1 Acidobacteriota bacterium
TTGGTCGGCGACGCCGGCGGCGACGAGACCGAGGCATACAACGATCAGGCAGGCACGTCTCATGGCTCGGGCTCCTCGTTCCTCTGGTTCTCTCGATGCTGGGCAGCGCTGTCGGCGAACGGTAGTTGGCGAACGTTGGTCAGTGTAGCCGCTCGAGCGTCAGTTCTCCCGCTGAGAACTCATAACGCTCGCCGCAGAAAGCACATTCCGCCTCGCAGACGCTGTCGTTGACGAAGAGCGCCTGTATATCCTCCTGCGCCAGGGTTTTCAGCTGGAGGCGAAGCTGCTCCCGGTTACAGCGACAGTGGTAGGTCAACGCCCCCTCTTCGAGCGGCTCGAGATCGAAGCCGGCCAGGACCGCGGCCTCGAGCGCGGCGGTGCCACCCAGCGCGAGGGTCTTGCTGACTCCGCCCAGCGTCAGGAGGTTCTCCTCCAGCCGGGTAATCACCTCCTCGGGCGTGCCCGGCAGCGCCTCGACAATCAGGCCGCCGGCGGCGGCGATGCCGATCGACTCGGGCAGGACACCGACCAGCACGGCGGACCGTGTCTGCTCGCTCTGCTCCAGATAGTGCGCCAGGTCCTTGCCGATCTCGCCGCTCACGAGCTCGACTTTGCTCGAGTAGCTCTCGCCGTCGATCTCACGGGTGACGTTCAGTGAGCCGCGTCCGACCCACGGCGCGATCGCCATCGCCCCGTCCGCTGGCGTCTGAACCTTGGAGTTTCCCACCATGCCCCGGATCGCTCCTCTGGACTCGACCTCGGCCACGATCCGACCCAGTGCACCGTCGCCGTCGACCGTCAGGATCAAGCGTGCCGGCACCTTGAGCGCGATGCGCCGAAGGAGCACTGCCCCCACCAGAGCGCGGCCCAGGGCGACCGCCGAGATGGGTGAAAGGTCGAGTCGCCGGCGGACCTCTTCGAGCGGCAACGTCAGATCCGCCACGACCCAGCGCAGGCTCCCACCGGCTGCGAGGCCGGCAACCAGCCGGCCACCGCCTGCACTGCCGTCTTCGCTGCGCCTCGCCGAGTCTTCGTTCACGGCGCGTGACTGTAGCAGGCGCGCCGCTATACTACCGTCCTCGCCATGGAGACTCCTCGATGATCGCGACTCAGACCCAGATCCTCCTCGCCGCCCGCCCCGAGGGCCTGCCCCGAGACACCGACTTCAAGCTCGTCTCGGTACCGATCCCGACGCCGGGCGCGGGAGAAGTTCTCGTGCGTTCGATCTACCTCTCGCTCGATCCCGCCATGCGCGGCTGGATGGATGACCGGCGCTCCTACCTGCCGCCGATCCAGCTCGGCGAAGTCATGCGCGGGCTCGCCGTGGGCGAGGTCGTCGACTCCCGAGACCCCGCCTTCCGGCCCGGGCAGCGCGTCGCCGCCCTGACCGGCTGGCAGGAGTACGCCGTACTCCCGGCCAAGGAGCTCACCGCGATCCCCGACGAAGTCAGCCTGCCTCTCGCCCTGGGGCCGCTCGGCATGACCGGGATGACCGCCTACTTCGGCCTGCTCGACGTCGGTGTGCCACAAGCGGGCGAGACCGTGCTCGTCAGCGGTGCTGCCGGAGCCGTCGGCTCGCTGGTGGGCCAGATCGCCAAGATCGAGGGTTGCCGCGTCGTCGGCATCGCTGGCTCCGACGACAAGTGTCGCTGGTTGACGAACGAGCTCGGTTTCGACGCGGCGATCAACTACAAGACCACCGACGACCTCTACGCCGCCCTGCGCGAAGCCTGTCCTAAAGGCGTCGACGTCTACTTCGACAATGTCGGCGGCCCACTGCTCGACATGGCGCTCGGCCTCCTCAATTTCGGCGCCAGGGTCGTCATTTGCGGTGCGATCTCGATCTACAACGCCACCGAGCCGCCGCCGGGACCGGCCAACTACCTCTCGCTGTTGGTCAACCGGGCGCGAATGCAGGGCTTCATCGTCTTTGACTACGCCAAGCGCTATGGAGAGGCCGTCGCGGCGATCTCCAAGTGGCTTGCCGAGGGCAAGATCGAGGCTCGACACGACATCGTCGAGGGTCTGGAGAACGCCCCCAGCGCTCTGCTGCGACTCTTCGACGGCTCGAACCAGGGCAAGCTCATGGTCCGGGTCGCGCCCGAGCCGGAGGCCAAGGTGCCCTAGAACTGGAAGTAGATGAACGGTCGGTAGTCGGCTGCCGCCCAGGGCAGGATCCAGGCCACGGCCAAGCCGTAGGCCGGGGCGAAGGCGGGCGCCGGCACCCGCTCGACGGCACCGAGCACATCGACCCCGCCAAGGGCATACTGAATCAGGCCCAGCAGGGCGATCAGGCCCCACCAAGCGGGCGAAAGACTCGCCTCGACTCCCGCCTGACCAGCGAGTCCCGCGAGGTAGATCCCAGCCTGCTCCAGGGTCGGGCTCCGAAATGGCACCCAGGCCAGCATGACGAGCAGCGTCGTCACCGACAGGCGCAGCGCCCGCCAGCCCGAGGCCGTCCTCAGGCCGAGCAGCCGTTCGCCCACCAGGTACGACCCGTGTATCAGCCCCCAGATGACGAAGTTCCAGCTCGCCCCGTGCCACAGCCCGCAGAGCAAGAAGACCAAGGCCAGATTGGCGTAGGTTCGCGCTCGCGATCCGCTGTTGCCGCCCAGGGGGATGTAGAGATAGTCGCGAAACCAACTCGACAGACTGATGTGCCAGCGGCGCCAGAACTCGGTGACGCTGGCCGCGATGTAGGGCGCGTCGAAGTTTAGAGGCAGCCGGTAGCCAAGCAGGCCGGCGGTGGCGATCGCCATGTCGCTGTAGCCCGAGAAATCACAGAAAATCTGGGCGCCGTAGAGAAACATCGCCAACCAAAGAGAGCTCGCGGCCGCAGCCTCGGGATGGGCGAACACCGGGTCGACGAGCGAGGCCAGGTTGTCGGCCAGGCAAGCCTTCTTGACGTAGCCGATCAGGAAGAGAGTCAAGCAAGCCTTCACTGGAACAGCGGCGAAGCGGCGGTTCTCGGCCAGCTGGGGCAGCAGCTCGGCGGCGCGCACGATCGGCCCGGCCACCAGCTGAGGGAAGAAGGCGACGAAAAGGGCGAAGTCGACGATTCTGTCCGTGGCGGATAGCTGCCGGCGGTAGACGTCGATGGTGTAGCTCAGAGTCTGGAAGGTGTAGAACGAGATACCGATCGGCAGGATCAGCTTCAGCGTGGACGGCGTTGCCGGCAGGCCGAGAAAAGCAAGAAAAGCGGCGCCGGATTCGGCGAAGAAATCCCAGTACTTGAACAGCCCCAGAATCCCCAGGTTCGCCACCACGCTTGCGATCAGCCACCGCCGTCGAACCCCGTCCTCGAGGCTGGCCTCCATGCGCCGCCCCGCGATGAAGTCGATCGTCGTCGACGTCAGGATCAGGCCCAGGAAGCGCCAGTCCCACCCGGCGTAGAAAGCGTAGCTGGCGGCCAGTAGCCAGAGCTTGCGCCAACGAGCTCGACGCAGGCTCCAGTGGACCGCGAAGACCACGGCGAAAAAGGCCAAGAATCTCAACTCGGTGAAGAGCACTAGGAGCCCCGGCCTTCGAGGATGTCGACGAACAAATCCCCTAGAAGCCGGCTGTAGAGCCTCGCACCCGCGCGATTGAGATGGCTGGCGTCAAAGCGATTCCTCGGGTCGAACAGCTCAGGATAGCGCTCGGGGTCGTCGCAGTTGATCAGCGGCAGACCGCCCGCCACCTCGGCACCGACACCGGACCACGTGCCCTGATTCGGATCGAGCAGTAGGATCGGTCGGGGGCCAGCAGCCCGCACCACGCGCCCAAGCTCGACCACACCCTGTAGGTTGACTCTGGTCATCCTACCGATCGGTCGCCGCTGCCTGGCGTTGCGAGCCACGGTCCGGAGGAACTCGTCCTGCCGGCTCTCGAACTGCCGCCGGCGCCGACGGATCACCGGATTGCCGAGACCCTCGAGTCCCTCGAAACCGGCATCCCGCACCACGATCTGCCGGTCGGCGCCCGCTCGAAGGGTCCGCCACCATGAGTCCAGCGTTCTCGCGCCTGTACCAAGACTCCACTGCCGCCGCAGGAAGAGAGCCAGATGCCGGCCAAGAAGGCGCAGACGATCTCTCCTCGGCTCGCGTAGCCCCCAGGTCGCACGCGCCACGGCCAGCGTCTGCCGAGGGGTGTGCCACTCGGTGGCTCGCCGCGTGCCCTTCTCCCAGCTCTTGATCCGGGGGTCATAGCTCCCCAGGCCGAGAAACATGTACTCCAGGCCGGGCGGAGCGTTGGCGACGAT
>JAPUJD010000175.1 GCA_027296385.1 Acidobacteriota bacterium
TCGGGCATCCTCAGCGACAAGGCCTTCGTCACGATCGATTACTACAGGAATGAGCTCGACAACTTCATCACTGATTTGACGGCGAACCTGGCCGGGTCCGTCAACCCCAACTTCGGGCCGTACGTGCCACCGGCCGCCCACCCGCTGCCGGACGTCCTCGTCGGGGCCTTGGCGGCCAATCTCCCGTTTCCTCTGTTCTTCTTCCTGTCGAACAACGTCGACGGCACGCCGATCTTCGCGCTGGCCTCGTATGCCAATGCCGGACAGGTGGACACCCAGGGCATCGATTTCGGGCTCAGCTACTACGCGACTCCGCAGTGGCAGTTCGACCTCAGCTATTCCTGGTTCGACTTCGACATCAAGGACACCGGTGGCTTCGCGACTTCCAACCTGCTGCCCAATGCGCCCGAAGGCAAAGCCTCGGTCGGCATCACCCACACAGGTGACCGCTTCGGGTGGTCGCTCAAAGGGAGGTGGGTCGACGGTTACGAGTGGGCCGCCGGCGCGTTCGCGGGTCCGGTGCCGTCGTTCCAGACGTTCAGCGGCGCGCTCCACTACGATGCCAGCGATGCGATCACCGTCGGAGTCAACATCTCGAATCTCTTCGACGACGCCCACTACCAATCGTTCGGCGGCGACATCCTCGCGCGCCGTGCCCTCGGTTACGTCACCTTCAACTGGTAGGCCGGTGGGCTGGTCGTCGGTTGTTGGAGTTCTGGACCGCCCAGAAAAAGAATCCAGTGAAGGAAGGGCCTGGGGGCGGTTCTGGCTCCGGCTTTTGGCTGGCGGCCACCCGGCCTTCCTTTACTGATTCTTCTTGCGACCTTTGATCGTGTCTTTGCGGCCGGTCACGCCTGCGACTCGCGCCATCCCCTCTTGGAGATCGGGCGGCAGGCGGATCGGCTTGCCGGTGGCGTGGTCGATCCAGACGTGCTCGCTGGCTCCCGTGGCCAGCAGGGTGTCGTCGCGGCGCACTTCGTAGGCGTAACGGACGCCCCGGCTCCACAACCGCGCGATGCGTGCCGTGACCTGCACGATCTCGCCATACCTTGCGCCTTTTCGGTACTTGGCCTCGATGCCGGTGACCATCAGCAGGTAGCCGCGCTCCTCGATATCGGCGTAGTGCAGGTCCAGCTCCTGGCACAGGTGAGTGCGAGCGAGCTCGAACCAGATGATGTAGTTGGCGTGATGGACCACACCCATCTGATCGGTCTCGACGTAGCGTACTTCGACGTCGACGGTGCGGGTGATCGGCTCGGTCATGGACGGCTCCAAGAGTGGCGCACCACCGTCCAGAGGATCTTGTAGCCCGCCATCACCGTGCCGTAGAGGGTGCCCGTGATCTTGGAGACGCCGATTCGCCGGCGGTAGGATACCGGTCTCTCGGCGACTCGCATACCGTAGGCGAGCGCCTTGACCTGCATCTCGGCGGTCCAGCCGAAGTCGGTGTCCTTCATTCGCAGTCGCTCGAGCGCCCGCCAACGAATGGCTCGAAAGGGGCCGAGATCGGTGTAGCGGTGGCCGTAGAGGAGGCGGATGAGAGCGCACGCCACCCAGTTGCCGAGGAGGGCCTGCGGCAGGAGGGCGCCGGGCTCGCGGCGTCCCAGGGTGCGCGAGCCGATGACGAGATCCGCTGCGTCGGCCACGAGCGGCGCCACCAGGTCCGGCAACTCATCTGGATGATCTGAATAGTCCGCATCGAGAAAGACGACGATGTCCGGTGGCTCGTGAGAGCGCAGGTAGGCCAGGGCGCAGAGGCAGGCGCTGCCGTACCCGGGGCGCACCTCGCGCACTACCTCGGCGCCGCCATCCGCGGCAACCTCGGCCGTGCGGTCGCCTGAGTCGTTGTCGCAGACGACGACTCGACGCACCAGGGGCCGGGGTATGTCCCGCAGGACGAGGAGTAGAGAGTCTTCCTCGTTGAAGGCCGGGATGACGACGTCGATGGTGGGCTTCATGGCTTGGCGGTAAGCGCGATGGCTTCGTCGCCTTCCGGTAGGCGAGCGGATATTATCCCCCGATGGCTGAACGAGTGCGTAGCGTCAAGGGCATGCGGGATCTGCTGCCGCCGGAGACGGCAATCTGGGCAGCGGTAGAAGACGTGGCGCGGAGGATCTTCGCCTCCTACGGCTACGGCGAGGTCCGGACTCCCATCCTGGAGGACACGGAGCTCTTCGTGCGTGGCGTGGGTGAGGCGACGGACATCGTCGGCAAGGAGATGTACACCTTCACCGATCGCAAGGGGCGCTCGCTGACCTTACGGCCGGAGAGCACGGCACCGGTGGCGCGAGCCTTCGTCCAGCACGGCCTGGCGGATCAGGGGCTGCCGGTCAAGCTCTACTACGTGGGCCCGCAGTTCCGCTACGAGCGCCCGCAGCGTGGTCGCTACCGGCAGTTCAATCAGATCGGTGCCGAGCTCATCGGTGATCCGGGACCGGCGTCGGACGCCGAGCTGCTGCTCATGCTGGTGCGGTTTCTCGAGGCCCTCGACTACACAGGCCTGACGGTGCTGCTCAACACCGTCGGCGACGACGAGTCGCGGGCCAGGTACCGCGAGGCCCTGGTCGCCTTCCTCGAGCCCCATCGCGAGGTCTTGGGCGAGGATAGCCGTCGCCGTCTCGAGACCAATCCTCTGCGCATCCTCGACACCAAGTCGCCGGCCGAGCGCGAGCTGCTGGCGGACGCCCCTCGTCTCGAGGGTCATCTCACGGCACAGAGCCGGACCCATTTCGAAGCGGTTGGGCAGGCCCTCGAAGTCTGCGGCGTGCGTTTTCGCGTCGAACCGCGGCTGGTGCGGGGACTCGACTACTACAGCCGGACGGTGTTCGAGATCGTGGCCGAGGGCCTGGGCGCACAGGACGCGATCGTCGGCGGCGGACGCTACGATGGTCTCATCGGGGACCTCGGCGGAGCGGATGTGCCGGCGATCGGCTTCGCCATCGGGGAGGACCGGCTCCTGGCGGCTCTGCCCGAGAGCTTTCGCCGGGCTCACGCGCCGGTCGCTCCAGTCCACCTGGTGGCAGCAGGCGATGTCGAACCGAGCCAGCTGTTGGAGCTGGCGGAGAGGCTCAGGGCCGAGGGGCTGGATCTAGTGACCGAGCTCGGCGGCCGCAGCGTGAAAGCTGCGCTCAAGCGTGCCGACAAGTCGGGCAGCCGGTGGGTCCTTCTGGCGGGTGAGGACGAGCTGGCCGCCGGAGAGTTGAGTCTGCGGGATCTCGATGCCGGAGAGCAGGTACGTCTCGGCCCCGACGCCGCGATAGCGAAGATCAAGGGGCAGTCATGAAGCGTTCGGGAGCCGGGACACTCGGAGTCGACGACATCGGTCGGCAGGTCAAACTGCAAGGCTGGGTCCATCGGCGGCGAGATCATGGCGGTGTGACGTTTCTCAATGTGCGGGACCGTAGCGGCATCGTGCAGGTGGTGGTCCGTCCCGAGGACGCCCCCGCGGCCAGCGACGCCCTGGCCCCGGCGCGCAACGAATGGGTGATCGAGGTCGAGGGCGTGGTGGCAGCTCGCGCCGCGGAAGCGATCAACCCGAAGATGGCCACCGGCGAGATCGAGGTGGTGGCGAGCCGAGGGAGCGTATTGTCGCCGTCAGCGCCTCTGCCGTTCAACGTCGACGGCGAGGTCGATGCCAGCGAAGAGACACGTTTGCGCTACCGCTATCTGGATCTGCGGCGCAAAGACCTCTATCGCAACCTCGTGCTGCGACACGAGGTCACCTTTGACGTCCTCGAGTACTTCCACCAGCGCGACTTCATTCACGTCGAGACGCCGATTCTCACCCGCTCGACGCCGGAGGGGGCGCGAGACTACCTGGTCCCGAGCCGGGTGCACAAGGGGAGCTTCTACGCCCTCCCGCAATCGCCCCAGCTCTTCAAGCAGATCTGCATGGTGGCCGGGCTCGAGCGCTATGTGCAGATCGCGCGGTGCTTCAGGGACGAGGACCTGCGGGCCGACCGCCAGCCCGAGTTCACCCAGGTCGACGTCGAGATGTCCTTCGTCGACGAAGAGGACGTCTTCGAGCTCATCGAGGGACTCTTCGTGAGTGTCTTCGCGGGGCGGGGAATCGAGATCGAGCAGCCTTTTCCGCGGTTGACCTATGCCGAGGCGATGGCGCGCTACGGGAGCGACAAGCCGGACCTTCGATTCGGACTCGAGATTCAGGAGCTCGGCGGCGGTCTGGCGGCGAGTGAGTTCCGTGCTTTCAGCGGTGCCCTGGCCGACGGAGGCGTGGTACGCGGCTTCCGCCTTCCCGGCGCCGCCGGCGCCAGCCGCAAGCAGGTGGATGGCTGGGGCAAGCTCGCTCGCCGCCACGGGGCCGCCGGTGTCCTGACTCTCCGCCGGCGGGAGAGTGAGACGGTCTTTCAGGTCAAGAACGTGCTGGGGGACGATGAGCTGACCTTCCTGGTCGACGCTCTCGAGCTGACCCCGGGCGATCTCGCCCTGATCGCAGCTGGACCTGAGCGCACCGTCGCCACCGCGCTCGGAGCCCTCAGGGTCGCCGCGGCGGGTGAGCTCGAGCTGATACCCAAAGATCGCTGGGACTTCCTCTGGGTCACCGAGTTCCCGCTGGTCGAGTGGCACGAGGACGACGAGCGCTACTACGCCGTCAACCATCCGTTTACCGCACCCGATCCCCGGGACGTCGACCGCCTGGCTGACGACCCGGCGTCGGTGCGCTCTCGCGGGTACGACGTGGTGCTCAACGGCCTGGAGCTCGGCGGGGGCTCGATCCGGATCCACGACAGGGCCATGCAGCAGAGCTGCTTCGAGCTGCTGGGTATTTCGGCCGCCGAGGCCGAGGAACGCTTTGGCTTCCTGCTCGAAGCCCTGCAGTTCGGCGCTCCGCCCCACGGTGGAATCGCTCTGGGCCTCGATCGCATCGTGATGTTGCTGGCCGGCGCTGACTCTTTGCGCGACGTCATCGCCTTCCCCAAGACGACCTCGGCCACCGATCTGATGACCGAGGCGCCGTCACGCGTCGAGTCCGGGCAGCTCGAAGAGCTCGGGGTCGTACTCGCGGTGGAGCCCGAGGACTGACTGGGTGGATCCAGGCGTCGAACGATGCGAGCTGTGCCACGGCGACGGCGTTACCGAACTCAGCGTCGGCTCCGGCCAGGGCCTGATCAGCGCCGAGCTCCGGCCATGGGTCGCCGACCGCGTGGTCTTCGTGGTTACCGCCGCTCCAATCCGGCGGCTTCACGGCGACTGCTTGAGTGACCTGGGTGCCGCGGCGCGCCAGTGGACGGTGCTCGAGGTTCCCGACGGCGAGGCGGCGAAGACCCCAGAGGTGGCGCGCGACCTCTGGCATCGAATCCTCGAGGCCGGGGGCCGACGGGACAGCCGGGTGCTCACTTTCGGTGGCGGCGCTGTTTGCGACATCGGAGGATTCGTCGCCGGGACGTTCATGCGCGGGATCGAACTGAGCCATGTACCGACGACGCTCCTGGCCCAGGTCGATGCGGCCGTCGGTGGCAAGGCCGCAATCAACCTGGCCGCGGCCAAGAACAGCGTCGGGGTCTTTCACCAACCGCAGAAGGTGGTGTCGTCTACCGATCTGCTATCGACTCTGCCGCCACGCCAGCTTCGTAGCGGGCTGGTCGAGTTGATCAAGATGGCGATGTTGCTCGACGGCGAGCTGTTGGCGGCAATCGAGCGCGATCTCGAGCGCCTGCTCGTCGCCGATGCCTCGACGTGGGTGCCGATGGTGGCCTGCGCTCAGCGGGCCAAGGCCGGCGTCGTGGTGCGCGTTGCCCGCGACGCGGGCGAGCGACGAGTGCTCAACTTCGGCCACACCCTGGGCCACGCGATCGAGACGGCGCAAGGCTACGACGGCCTTCTTCACGGGGAGGCCGTGGCCCACGGCATGCTCTTCGCCCTGCAGCTGGCCGAGCGCCGCGGATTGGATCCCGCTCTCGGTCGGCGCCTGGCGGCCTTGCTGGCGCGGCTCGAGGTGCCGCCGTTACCGCAGGACTTGCGGGCGGAGGAACTGATGGAACACGCCGGACGGGACAAGAAGGCGGATCGAGACGGCGTCGTCTGGGTCTTGCCGACTGGGCTCGAGGCCTGGGAGGCCGTGCCGTTGTCGCCGGCGGAGGTCGCTGCCGAGCTGGCTTCCTTCCTGGCGAAAGGGGGCACGGACTGCTAGGCTGATTAGGGCATTCCGCACGCACAGCGCCCGTCTCGAACCGATGACAGCACTTCGCGACATCACCCGGCGGCTTCCCTTGAGCCGGCTGATCTTCGCCTTTCTCTTGGTGGTCGGCATCGTGCCGCTAGCGCTCAGCAGCGTCCTCCTGATCCAGCAGAACCGGGAGATCCTGGAGAGCCAGGAGAGGAGCTATCTTACTCGCGCTGCCGAGACCCTGTCGGTCGAGTTGTCGAGCTATCTGGCGGCCACTCGCCGGCAGCTGCAACAGCTCGGGGGAGCTTTGCTGGCGACGCCTCCTACCCGTTCGGTCGACTCCAAGCTGCGGTCGAGTTGGTTCGGAGACTACCTGGAAGATTTTCTGATCTCCAACCCGAACGTCGTGGCCCTGCGGGTTCTCAGCGGCCGCGGCGAGGGGCCGGACCTGACGCCGGAGGACTTGTCGCCGGCGATAAAGACCGCGATGGACGGGTCTTTCCAGGCCGTCGTCGACACCAACGATCGCTCATACCGCTTCGTCGTCGTGCCCGAGACCAGCGAGCCTCTGACCGTCATCGCGGTGCCGATCTTCGACGCCGCCGGGACGGCGCAGCTCTACGTCGAAGCGGCCGTGCGGCTACGGCCGATGGAAGTCTTGTTTCAGCAGGAGGCGCAGGGGGATGCGGGAGTCTTCCTCATCCAGCGCGATGGAAGCATGCTCTGGTCCGGGAGCGCGGCGCCGGACACCGTGCAGTCGCTCGAGGCTTCTCGTCTGGTTCGCGACTTCGTCGACTCACCGTTGTCGATGACCCAGGAATACTTTCTGCTGAGCGAAGGCAAGCGTGAGCGGATCCTGGGGCGCGCGAGCCCGGTGCCCGAGACCGGCTGGGGTGTGGTCGTACAGAAGCCGTCATCGGCCGCCTACATCCCGGTGCGCGAGATGATCGGCAAAACGGCGTTGTCGACCGCGGTGCTTCTCGGCCTGGCCTTCCTCCTGGCGGGCATGCTGTCGCGGCGGCTGGGCTTGTCGATCCAGCGACTGAGCGATGGCGCGGCCGAGATGGCGTCGGGCAACTTCGGACTCCGGCTCGAAGGCAGTGATCTCGGGCGCGAGCTCGACGAGCTGGCCGGCAACTTCAATCGGATGAGCGGCTACGTCGAAGAGTATGTGGGGCAGCTCAAGGATGCGGCACAACTCAACCGCGAGCTCTTCATCGGCGTCCTTCGTGCGTTTGCCGCGGCGATCTTGCCCACGTCGTGGATCGCATCCTGCGCAAGGGCACGACGCTGACGCCGGAAGAGTTCGAGCAGATGAAACTGCACACGGTCGTGGGTGCGAAGATCATGAGCCAGATCGAGCAGCTGCACGACGTGATAC
>JAPUJD010000176.1 GCA_027296385.1 Acidobacteriota bacterium
GCGGTCGAGGAGGTGCCTTGTGGTTATTCTGGAGAGAGCTTCTCTCTCGGTATCAACCCGGACTACATCGGCAGTTTCCTTAGCGCGGTAGACACCGAGAGGGTGTCGTTCGAGCTCAAGGACGAGAACTCGCAGTGCATCGGACTGCCGATCGACGGTGCGGATCGCCGCTACCTGTGCGTGATCATGCCGATGCGGGTCTAGCCACGCCCGCTAGACGACCGCGGGCGGCCAGCAGCCCGGTCATCGAAGGAAAGCGATCTCTCGGTTCCTTCTCCAGGCAACGTGACATAACTGAGCCAGCAGGCGAGGCATTTCCGGCCAAGCGCCGAATATGCCTCGCAGTCTAGCAGTCGGAAGGATTGCCCAAGGCGTCATTGGCTGGCCGAGAAGAGCCCGTTTACGCTTTTCTTGTGCCCCGTTTCCACCGGTTTGGAGCCGAGCCGCGACAATGTCTTTAAGTCACTGCAAACAAAGAACTTATTCCTTTGCTCCACGACCTCGACGTGGTACGATATGAGCTCAGTCGAGGGGTCGACCCTGTCACCTCTCAGAGACGCTCCCTCGAACCCCCCGGTAAGGAGTCCGCACTTGGCCAAGAAAGCCTCGAGGAACGAGTACACAGCCGAGAGCATCAAGGTCCTCAAGGGCCTCGACGCGGTCCGCAAGCGGCCTGGAATGTACATCGGAGACACCGATGATGGATCCGGCCTGCACCACATGGTGTTCGAACTCGTCGACAATGCGATCGACGAAGCACAGGCCGGGTTCGCCACGCGGGTCGACGTCTCGATCAACATCGATGGCTCGGTAACGGTCGAGGACGACGGCCGTGGCATCCCAGTCGATCATCACAAGGGGGAGAATCGCTCGGCGGCCGAAGTCATCCTGACCGAGCTCCATTCCGGCGGCAAGTTCGACAACAACGCCTATAAGGTCTCGGGAGGTCTCCACGGAGTCGGCGTCTCGGTCGTCAACGCCTTGTCGATCGAGCTCAACGTGGAGATTCGGCGCGACGGCAAAATCTGGCGCCAGAGCTACGAGCGAGGGAAACCGAAGGCCCCGATCGAGGGCACGGGATCGACCAAGAGCACCGGCAGCAAGGTGAGCTTC
The DNA here is from genome assembly GCA_027296385.1 of Acidobacteriota bacterium. Classification (GTDB taxonomy): domain Bacteria; phylum Acidobacteriota; class Thermoanaerobaculia; order Multivoradales; family JAHEKO01; genus CALZKB01. Next base: position 1,114 of record JAPUJD010000176.1, read on the forward strand.
TTACCCGACCCCGAGATCTTCGCCCTCACCGAGTTCCACTACGACATCCTATCCACCCGGATGCGCGAGCTCGCTTTCCTCAACAAGGGCGTGCGCATCCATCTGCACGACCAGCGCACCGACCGCAGTGACTCGTTCCTCTTCAAGGGTGGCATCCGGAGCTTCGTCGAGCATCTCAATCGTCACAAGTCGACGCTGCACAAGAAGCCGATCCACCTCGAGGAGAAAAAAGACGACGGTACCGGAGAAGAGACCGTCGAGATCGCGATGCAGTGGAACGACGGCTACCAGGAACAGATCTTCTGTTTCACCAACACGATCAAGAACCGTGATGGTGGAGCCCATCTGTCCGGCTTCAAGTCGGCCCTCACCCGGACGGTCAATGCCTATGCCAACAACTCCGGGTTGCTCAAGAAGCTCAAGACCAACCTGACCGGCGACGACATCCGCGAGGGCATCATCGCCGTCGTCTCGATCAAGATCAAGGATCCGAAGTTCTCCGGCCAGACCAAGGACAAGCTGGTTTCGTCCGAAATCAAGGGCTGGGTCGAGCAAGTGGTCAACGAGCGGCTCGGCAACTATCTGGAAGAGAATCCACGGGTTGCGAGACGCATCATCGAGAAATGCGTCGAAGCAGCGAGAGCCCGCGACGCGGCCCGCAAGGCGCGCGAGCTGACCCGCCGCAAGGGGGCCCTCGACGCCTCGAGCCTGCCCGGCAAGCTGGCCGATTGCTCGGAGCGCAACCCGGAGTTCGCCGAGCTCTTCCTGGTCGAGGGAGAGTCGGCTGGCGGTACCGCGAAGCAGGGCCGCGACCGGAAATTCCAGGCCATCCTGCCACTCAAGGGCAAGATCCTGAACGTCGAGAAGGCGCGATTCGACAAGATGCTCTCCTCGGACGAGATCAAGACTTTGATCTCGGCTCTCGGCACCGGTATCGGCAAGGACGACTTCGATGTCTCCAAGGTGCGCTACCACAAGCTGATCATCATGTGCGACGCCGATGTCGACGGCGCGCATATCCGCACCCTGATTCTCACCTTCTTCTTCCGCCAGATGGAGGAGCTCGTGCACCGCGGACACCTCTACATCGCCCAACCGCCGCTCTACAAAGTCAGTGAGGGCAAGAAGAAGACCTACCTCAAGGACGATGCCGAGTACCAGAAATTTCTCGTCGAGAGAATCCAGGACACCTACGAGCTCGAGCTGGTCGCGAACGGCAGCTCGAAGCGCCTCAAGGGAGTCCGCCTGGCCACTTTTCTCGGCAAGGTGACGGAATTCCGCCGGGTCCTCGACCAGCTGGCGGCGCGCGGCATGCCAGCGGATGCGCTCCGCGTCGCCCTGCTCAACGGCTTGACCAACGAGCGAGCACTGCGCGACAAGAAGCTCCTCGAGCAGACGGCCGAGATTATCGAGGCCTCCGGCTTCCACAGCGTGGTAGTCGACGAGGACGAGTCGGGCGCCGGTATCATTCGGTTCGTCAGTCGCCGCGACGGTGTCGAGCGCGACGTGACGATCGACCGCGAGTTGCTGGCGAGCGCACCCTTTCGTGCTCTCGGTCGTAACAAGGTCGGACTCGCGGCGCTGGCGACCGAGAGCTATCGCGTCCACCAGGAGAGCAAGAGCTCCAACGAGACGAATCAGCAGCGCCAGAGTTCTGGCCAGCTGACTCAGGGGGAAGCTCTGGAACACCTCTGGGCTGGGGCCAAGAAACGCCTCTCGATCCAGCGTTACAAGGGGCTCGGTGAGATGAACGCCGACCAACTCTGGGAGACGACGATGGATCCCGAGCGTCGGCGCTTGCTCCAGGTTCGAATCGAGGACGAGATCTCGGCCGACGACACCTTCTCTACCCTAATGGGTGATCAAGTCGAGCCGCGCCGCGAGTTCATCGAGAAAAACGCGCTCAACGTCACCAACCTGGACATATGAGCCCTACCCGCCGGGCCCGGGCAACCGAGCCCCGACAAACGAGCAGAGCAACATGAGCGAGCACGATCGAATTCTGCCCTTCGAGGCCACCTTGACGGTGGACATCGAAGAGGAAATGAAGCGCAGCTACATCGACTACGCGATGAGCGTGATCGTCGGGCGTGCCCTGCCGGACGTGCGCGACGGTCTGAAGCCGGTGCACCGGCGGGTGCTCTATGGCATGTGGGAAACGGGCAGCACGTCGCGCAAGCCCTACAAGAAGTCCGCCCGCATCGTCGGTGACGTCATGGGCAAGTACCACCCGCACGGCGACGCGGCGATTTACGACACCGTTGTCCGGATGGCCCAGGATTTCTCGTTGCGCTATCCGCTGATCGACGGCCAGGGCAACTTCGGCTCCATCGACGGCGACAGCGCAGCGGCCATGCGCTACACCGAGGTCCGACTCACTCGGTTGGCTGAAGAGATGCTCAAGGAGGACATCGACAAGGAGACCGTCGATTGGGGCCTCAACTACGATGGATCACTGCAGGAGCCGTTGGTTCTGCCGGCGCGGGTGCCCTGTCTGCTGATCAACGGTGCCAGTGGTATCGCCGTTGGCATGGCGACCAACATCCCACCGCACAATCTGGGCGAAGTGATCGACGCCCTCGATCTCCTGATGGTCAACCCCGAGATCAAGGTCGAAGAGCTCATGCGAGCGGTGCCGGGGCCGGACTTTCCGACCGCGGGATTCATTCATGGCCTGAGCGGCATTCGCGACGCCTACACCACCGGTCGCGGAGCAATCCAGATGCGTGCCAGGGCCAATATAGAGACCCAGCGCCGCGGGGATCGGCAGTCGATCATCATCACCGAGCTGCCCTATCAAGTGAATAAGAAACGCCTCGTGGAGCGCATCGCGGGTCTCGTTCGCGAAAAGAAGATCGAGGGGGTCGCGGAACTACGCGACGAATCCGATCGCGATGGTATGCGGGTGGTCATCGAGGTCAAGCGCGACGCGGTGCCCGAGATCCTGCTCAACCAGCTCTTCAAAATGACCGCGATGCAGTCGACGTTCGGTATGAACCTGCTGGCCATTGTCGACAATCAGCCGCAGGTGCTGACGCTCAAGCAGATGCTCGAGCACTTCCTCAACCATCGCAAGACAGTCGTCGTGCGCCGCACGCGCTACGACCTGCGCAAGGCGACGGAACGGGCTCACATCTTGGAGGGCATTCTCAAAGCCCTGGATCATCTCGACGAGGTCATCGCGACGATTCGCGCCAGCCAAACGCCGGCGGAGGCACGCATCAACCTGATATCGACCTTCTCGTTCAGTGAGCCGCAGGCGCAGGCGATCCTCGAGATGCGGCTGCAGAAGCTGACTGGCCTCGAGCGCGAGAAAGTGGTCGAGGAGTATGAGGAGCTGATGGCTGTCATCGAGCGCCTGCGAGCCATCCTGGCCTCCGATCAGCTGGTGCTCGACGAAATCCGCCGCGAGCTGGCCGCCATTAAGGAAGCGTACGACAACCCACGCCGCACGGAGATCATCCCCCAGACCAACGAGATCACCATCGAAGACATGATCGCCGACGAGGACATGGTGATCACGGTGACGAACGCAGGCTACATCAAACGCTCGCCGCTGTCGCTCTACCGAGCTCAAAACCGAGGCGGCAAGGGCCGCATGGGCATGGTGACCAAGGAAGGGGACTTCGTCGAGCACCTCTACGTGGCCTCTGCCCACAGCTACGTTCTGGTCTTCACCGAGAGCGGCCGCGTGTACTGGATCAAGGTACACGAACTGCCGCAGATGGGGCCCGCGTCACGGGGCAAGGCGATCGTCAACCTGCTCCACCTCGAACACAACGAGCGGCTGGCGACGACGGTTACCGTGCCGGAGTTCACGGACGATCAGTTCCTGATCTTCGCGACGGTCAACGGCACGGTCAAGAAGACCGCGCTGGCGGCCTACGCGAACCCCCGCGCCGGAGGCATCATTGCCATCAAGGTCGACGACGGCGATCGCCTTCTCGACGTGCGGATCACCGACGGTGACAACGACATCATGCTGTCGACGGCGCGGGGCTTCTCGATCCGCTTCGCCGAAGCCGACGCGCGGCCGCTCAGCCGTGCTACCCGTGGCGTTCGCGGTATCTCGCTGCGCAAGGGCGACCGCGTGGTGTCGATGGAGAGCCTGACCGGCGAGGGCGAGATCCTGTCGATCGCCGAGAATGGCATCGGTAAGCGCACCAAGGTCGAGCAGTACCGCCGGCAAGGCCGCGGCGGCAAGGGAATCATCAACCTGAAGGTGTCGAAAAAAACCGGGCAGGTTCTCGCCGCCAAGCAGGTCACGCCGGAAGACGGCATGATGTTGATCACCCAGGAGGGCAAGATCATCCGCATCAACGTCGACGGCGTTCGCATTTCCGGCCGGGCGACCCAGGGCGTCAAGTTGATGAATCTCGACGAGGGTGATCGCCTGGTGGCGGTGGCCAAGCTGGCCGAGCGCTCCGACGACGACGACGATTCCGAAGACCCGCAGCCAACGCTCGACTAGCTGCCTCCGGCGCACCGACCGATGGACACTCAAGCCGAGCACCCACGGCTGTACTCGATTGCCTGGGCGTTCTATCTCGTGCTGGCCTTGGCCGGCACCGTCTGGATCGGCTGGCGCGGTGATCTCGGCTGGCGACTGTTCGTCGATCCGGCGAGGTGGTGGCAGGATCTAGCCGCCGGGGCCGGAGCCGGCTTGGCCCTGGTCGGCCTGTGGGTGCTGGCACGCCGTTGGCTGGCCGCGGCGCGGCGGGTGGAGGTGCACATCGCCGGTCTCTTGGGCGAGATCTCGGGCGAGGAGATTTTCGCCTTGGCCGTGATCTCGGGCGTTGGCGAAGAACTCTTCTTCCGCGGCGCCGTCCAGGGATCCTGGGGTTGGCTTTGGGCGACGGCACTCTTCGCGGTTCTTCACACCGGGCCAGGGCGCGCTTTTCGATTGTGGACCCTGTTTGCCCTCGTCGCGGGCCTCGTCTTTGCCGGCCTCACCCTTTGGAGCGGCAACTTGCTGGCGACGATAGTGGCACACAGCGTTGTCAACGGCCTCAATCTACGCTCGGTCAGTCACCGGCGACAGACGCTCACCCGTGGAAGCGAAATCGCGGAAGGCGAGCCAGGCCCATGACTTCGATGATCTCGAGGGCGGTCAAGAGCGTGGCGGTGACGGTGGTGCTGGCCGTAGCCCCAGCCTGCCAGGGGCCGAGCGAGACCTTGGCGGCGCCAGACATCCTTCTCATCGTCATCGACTGCCTGCGTCGCGATCATGTGAGGGCCTATGGCCACGGGCGCCCGACGACCCCGAATCTGGACGCGTTGGCGGCCGAGGGAACGCTCTTCGAGCAGGCCTACTCTCAGTCGCACTGGACGCGGCCATCGATACCGTCGTACCTCACGGGCCTCTACCCCAGCGAGCACGGCCTGCTCCGGGTCGAGCGCAATCAAGAGGGAGTCATTACCGGGCCGGCCCTGGCGCCAGAGGCGGTGACCATAGCCGAGCAGCTCAAGGCCGCGGGCTACATCACCGCGATGGTCGGCGAGCAGTACCAGATGTCACCGGTGTTCAGCCTCGATCAGGGCTTTGACTTCTTCCGCAACCACGCCGGGCGGGCAGGCAACATCGGCCGCGGCTTCCTGCTATGGCTCGGTCGCCACGAAGGCGAGGGGCTCTTCTTCGGCTACCTGCACTATTTGGACATCCATTGGCCCTATTGCCCGCCAGCGCGCTTCCGTGGCCGCTTCGACAATGGCGCGAGCGACCTTGCGGTTTGCCACCAATGGCGGACTCTGCGCGCTGCGATCCGCGCGGGAGAGAAGAGGCTGAGCGCGGCCGACGTCGAGAGGCTCCGAGCCCGGTACGACGAGGAACTGCTCGCCGTGGACGCCGCTCTGGGGACCCTCTTTCGGGGTTTGAAACAGAAGGGTCGGTGGGACGACACCCTAATCGTCGTCACTGCCGATCACGGCGAGGAGTTCATGGAGCACGGGGCCATCGGGCACGACGGGGGCTTGACCGACGTCCTGCTGTCGGTGCCACTGATCATCAAGCCGCCGGCGAGCTGGCCGGGGACGCCACTGGCCCGGAGCGACGACCTGGTGGAGTTGCGCTCGGTGAGCTCGACGTTGCGTCAGGCGGCGGGAGTAGACGAGGGTCCGGGGGGTCCTAGCCTGGTGCCGTATCTCCTGGGTCGCCAAGCGTCGGATGCCGCGTCGTACGTGGTGGCGGAGTCGACGCTGGCGGTGTCGGTGCGCAGCCGCACCCACGCGCTACTGGTGAGCAAGGAGGATGGTTCGCAGCGTCTCTTCGACCGCACGGCGGAGCCCTACGAAGTGACGGATGTGGGGGTCCGAGAACCCGAGATCATGGCCGAGCTGACACGAAAATTGGGCGCTTGGCGCCGCGCCCTCGTGCCGTTGCACCCGACCCACGTCGATGTCGCCGACGACACAGCCGAAGGGTTGAAAGACCTCGGCTACATCGACTGACGGCTGCTAAGCTCGTCCGTACCGCGCGCTGCCGCCTACTGCAGGGCGGGCAT
>JAPUJD010000177.1 GCA_027296385.1 Acidobacteriota bacterium
GTGCCTGACATCGATGACACGCACGCCCAGCCGCTTGCTCTCGACCAGGATGGGCGAGATGTGCCCGCCGCAGAGGGTGAACAGGAATCGCACACCGCGCCCTGACAAGACTCCGGCGACCAGTTCGCCGCCGTTCATTCCGGCTTGTCCAGCACGTAGCGATCGGGCACGAAGCAGGTGAACGTGCCGCGAAAAACAGTCATGTTCCCGACCCTGCCCTCGACCTCGACCTCGTGCTCCTTGCCCTTGCTCGTCACCACTCGCGCCTCGAAGTCGACGATCTGCAGTACCCTCACCGGCGCCATGAAACGCACGTCGGCTGCCCCCAGCACCACGTTGGGGTCGTTGACCGCCACCATGGCCGCGTAGTCGGCAGCGCCGAAAATAAACCCGCCGTGAATCAAGCCCTGAGCGTCAGCCACCATGTCGCCGCAAGTCTCGAGACGGACCAGCGCCCGGCCGACCTCGACCTCCACTGGTTCGCCGCAGAGCCGCCGCACGATCGCGTGATGAGTGGACACCTCCATAGCGCTTCGATTCTAGCCTGCATTTCTCGCCCCGTTTCGAGCGGGCCGAAAGTTTCAGGTCGGTTCGAGGTGTGCCGACTCGGAGTTGCCCATCTCGACGTCTCGGCCGGGGAAGAGCTCGTTCCAGCGTTGCGTGACACGCTCGGCAACGGCCTCGTCGCAGGAGAGCTCGGCCGGAAAACCGGGGCGCAGCCGGGCGTCGATGACGACGGGCGGGCGGTACGCGAGGTGGTTGCGCACGACGTCGACCGCGGCGGCGGTCACGTCCGTGGCGGGATCGAAGCGAGTGAACGTCGTCCACAGGAAGTTCGTGACGCTGGCCACGGCCCGGCGCGGCTCGTCGCTCAAGACGACCAGGGTCCAAGCGGCGAACGCGGGATGCGCCGCGATGCGATCCGCCAGATCCGGCTCTGCCGCCTTGCCAGCACCGCCCACCACCAGACACCCGGGACAAAACACCCGCACCTCTTCCACCCCGGCCGGCAGCTCGGGGGCCGAGAACTCTCCCGGCAGATCGCGGATGGGATCGCCCAACCCCAGCCACACGCCTTTCGAGCCCTCGTTGACCGCCGGCCCGGTGTAGTCGAGGGTGTCCATCGACAGGTTGCTGAGCACGAAGAGGTCGGTTTCCGGCCGGGTCCGCTCCAAGAGGTGGGTCAGGGTGGCGCGGAAGTCACGCAAGTCGATCGGGCGATCGACGACCAGTAGGAACTTGGTCAACGACAGCTGGCCCTCGCCGAGGATGCGAAAAGCGCTCGCCATCGCCTCACGCTTGTAGCGCTCCTTGACGACCGCAGCGGCCAGCGAGTGGTAACCGGTCTCGCCATAGGACCACAGGTCCTCCACTCCCGGCATGACGAGCGGAAACAGCGGTGACAGCAACTCCTGCAGCAGGTCGCCGATGAAGAAGTCCTCCTGCCGCGGCTTGCCGACCACGGTCGCCGGGTAGATGGCATCACGGCGATGACAAAGGACCTCGACTTCGAAGACCGGATAGTCGTGCTCGAGCGAGTAGTAGCCGTAGTGGTCGCCGAAAGGACCTTCCGGCCGACGTTCGCCCGCCGGCACCCGCCCGACCAGCGCGAACTCGGCGTTGGCGATCAGCGGATGCGGCCCGGGGCCATCGCACAACTCCAAACGCCGGCCCGCGAGCAGGGAGGCCAGCATCAACTCCGGCACATTCTCCGGCAAGGGCGCGATCGCCGCCAGAATCAGGGCCGGCGGTCCGCCGAGGAAGACTGTCACCGGCAGGGCCGCACCGCTCTCGGCCGCCGCCTGATAGTGGAATCCACCCCCCTTGCCGATCTGCCAGTGCATGCCTGTCGTCGCCTCGTCGTGAATCTGGAGACGGTAGATCCCGAGGTTGTGGCCTTTGCCTCCCGGGTGCTCGGTGTAGACCGTCGGCAGGGTGATGAACGGACCGCCATCCTCCGGCCAGGTAGTGAGGATAGGCAACCGGCTCAACTGCGGCGAGTTGGAGACCACCTCCCGTACCGGTCCCGAGCGGCGCCGCTTGAAGCCGATCCGCAGGAGATCACGCGCGAGGCCGCGCGCTGCCCACAGCTTCTTCGCCGTCGGCGGCATCATCTCCTGCGGTAACGCCGCCACGCGCTCGACCCACTCGAAGGGGCGTCGACCGAAGGCCAGGGTCGCCCTCTCTGAGGTGCCGAAGAGATTCGTCACCAGGGGGAAGTCAGCCCCCCGGACATGGGTAAACAGGAGCGCGGGGCCACCGGCGGCGATCACCCGGCGGTGAATCTCGGCCACCTCCTGATCGGCGTCGACGGGAGCTTCGACGACGGCCAGCTGACCCTCGGCGCGCAAGCGATCGAGAAAGGAGCGGAGGTCGGGAAAGCTCACGGGCCGCTAGTCTAGCCCGGGCGTGCCGTCTCAGTCTTCTTCGCGCAGGCGCAGTACCACGAAGGTGATGTCATCGGCTGGCGCGACCTCGGGGTGCCAATCGCCGGCGAACTGCGCCAGGTTGTCGATGATCGTCTGCGGAGCCTTACCGCCACTGTCTTCGAACAATTGGCGCACCCGGTCGTAGCCGATGGGCTCGCCCTCCGCGTTCGGCAGCTCGGGGAAGCCGTCGCTCATCAGCAGAATCGTGTCGCCGGGCTCGAGTTGGACCGTGCGTTCCTCGTAATGCGAGGGAGCCATGCCCCCCAGGGGCAGACCGGAGAGCGCGATCTCCTCGACCTCGCCCGCATGACGGCAGACCAGGACCGGCGGCATGCCCGCCGAGGACACCTTGAGGGTCCGCCCTTCGATCCGCGCCAGCGCCAGCGCCATCGCCATGCGCCCCAGCTCCATGCTCTTGATCGACGAGGCGGCCTGGGCGAGAAAATCGGCCAGTGCCCTGCTGCTCGACCAGGCGGTGAACAGACTCTTGATCACCGTGACCATGGTCCCAGCCTTGGCGCCGTGACCGGTGGCATCACCGATCACCGTCGTCAGGCTGCCGTCGGCCGCCTGCTGAAAGTCGTAGTAGTCGCCGCCCACCTCGGTCGCGGTTTGCATGAAGACAGCGACCTCGACACCGCGGTGGTCAGGCAGTCGCTTGGGAAGCAGCGAGAGCTGGAACTCGCGCGCCTCCTCGAGCTCGCGACTCTTACGGTCGTTCTCGGCCTGGAGCAGCTGGCGCTGCACCTCGTTGTCGAGCAGACGCTTCTGGGTCTCCGCCAGGTCTCGCGCCAAGCGGTTGAAGGACTGGGCGAGCTTGCCAACCTCGTCGCGCGACCGCACTGGGACCCGCGCGTCCCAATTGCCGGCCGCCAGCCGCTCCGAACCGGCGGTGAGCTCCTCCAGATCGCGCGTCAGCCGGCGCGAGAGTGGCACCACACCGATGAGCGCCAGTCCCACGAGCCCGAAACCCAGGCCGAAGTTGCTTCCGGCGGTGGCACGCAGCTCGCGCACCAAGTGGCGAATCGGCCGCGCGATGCCGAAGGTCAGGTCGGAGTCGTCGTCGTCCAGATAGGCGACCACCCAGTCCTCGAGCTCCTGGCGGTGCGCGATCCGCCCGTCGACGACGAGTCCAATAGCCTCGAGCTCCGGCTGATCGACGGCATCGGCCAGGTAGACCCGTCCCTCGGCATCGAAAGCGAACGGAATCTCGCCCTGGCTGCGGTCGGCTCGCCCCAGAACCTCGGCCACCACTCGACTGGCTAGAATGCTGGCGCGCAGACTGCCGATCTCCTCACCCTCGACTTCGACCGGGCATACGTACTCCTGACCGAGAACCCTCGCGGCCTCCTTCTCGCGCATTTCGAGTCGCTCGAGCTCCTTCGCCTCCATCGTCGAGACCCTGCGCACTGCCAGGGAGTGGATCTCGGACATGTGCCGGCCGACTTTCTGGACGTGCTGCAACGCTTCGCCCGCCAGGCCTCCCTGCTCGAGGGCGATGCGCATGGCGTTGATGGCCTCGCTGGCGATCTGGACGCCGTAGCCCCGCATGGCCTCGCCGCTGAAACCGGCCACCTCCTCCTCGCTCTCCCAGACCCCGGCGAAACGCTCCGGCTTTCCTTCGAGCAGGGCTTCGAGCTTGATGAAGACCGGTTCGAGGTCGATCGCCGTGGCTACCCGTTCGACTTCGGCGTCGATCGGCGACACCCGAGCCACCGGGCGCGGAGCCGAGGGCACGAACTCGAGGCTGTCGACATAGGGCGCCAGCTCGCGCAGGAGCACTCCGTACTCGCCTTCGAGAAAGCCCTCGCCCCCGTCGCTCCACTCGACGAGGAACCGGCTCCAAGGGAGGCTGTGAAGCTTCTGGAACCGATCGGCCAGCTCTGAGCGCGTCGCCTCCATGTGTTGCTCCAATCCGGCGGCGAGCTCCCAGGTCTCGCTCATCACCGCGAGGCGCAGCGCGCGGGTCGAAGAGACGTAGGAATACGAGACGATGGCTGCCAGCGGCAGCACCGACAAGAGCAGAAACCAGACGACGATCTTGGTGCGTAGACTCATGACCCTCCCCTGCATACGGAAACGTCCCGGGTCGGGTTGCGGTTCCCGCTCACGCGCCAGCCTCTCAAGCGAGAACCGGTCGTCCAGTGACCAGGGCGGTCTGCACCTTGGCGTGGAGGGCAAAGACCTCGGGCCGCGTCAGCTTCGCTCCGGGTCCTCTCTGCTCGATGCGATCGAGGGCCGCGCGGGCCAGCGCCACCGGCGAAGCGGTGAATGCCGTGACGCCGTGCGGCGTGTTGGCGCTCTGCAACAGCCGGCAGTACTCTGCCGCCCGATCCAGATCGGCTCGCGCCAGCGCGAAGACATCCTCGCGCACCGCGTTGGCGGGCAGAAAAACCCGGCCCTCGCGGCGGTCGTCTGCCGAATCCTTGAGAATGTTGACCAGTTGCAGACCTTCGCCGAAGGCGGAGGCACGCTCCCGCAGCTCATCGGCACTGGGCTGGAGCTGTCGGAACTGCAGCAGAAAGAGATCGGTCAGCATCTCGCCAACGATTCCAGCCACGACGTAGCAGTAGAGCTTGAGGTCGGCCAGATCGGCGAGCTCGATCTCGCCCACGTCGGCGCTCCGGCGCACGAAGTCCGCCATGCCGTGAGCCGTGCGCTGGGTATGACGGGACATGACCTCGCGCACTGCGCTGGGCATGCGCAGCAGAGCCCCCATCACCTCGGGTGCGTGACGCAGCAGGTCCAGGTAGCCCGCGTGGTCCGTCGGAGCCGGGTCGAGCCAGGTTCGGGCCAGACTCTGGGCCCGCTCGACGCGCGGCGCTTCGAGCAGACGCTCGAATTGCTCCAGAGCTTCGAGCCGGCGTTCGCGGCTCCACAGAACGGTCGCATCCTCGAAAGTGTCGGCTATGCGGAAGAGCAGGTAGGCTACGGTCACCGAACGGTCGAGCGGAGTCGGCAGCAGGGGGATGGCCAACGCGAAGGTACGGCTCGTGCGCTCCAGCAGGTCGTGCAATAGCGCCTGCGTACGTTCGTTTTCGACTGTCTCCGTGCCGATGCCTTCAGAAGGCATGCCTGATTCCCTCGCTGATTCCAGCTGCCGGGGGCGTCGAGCCCCATCTCGGCATCCCTCGTTCGAGCGTACCGCGGTTAGGCGAGCAATGCTGCGCGACAGCCTGTCCGCTACTCGACATGAGACCTCAGCGGCAGACGTTGCAGCTCAGCCAGGTTCGCCGCTCCAGAGCAAAACATGGCGATCTCGAGCTCACGGCGGGTCCGCGCGAGCCGCGTCAGGGTCGCGGCGACCGACTCGATCGCCGTCTGGAGGAAGGGTTGGGCTAATCCTGCCAGGTCCGCGCCGAGCGCCAGGACCTTAGCGACGTCGACACCACTACGGACACCACCGCTCCCGATGATGGTCAGTCCGCCGATCTCCCTGAGCTGCCGAATCGACTCGACGGTCGAAACGCCCCAGTCGGCGAACAGCTCCCCGAGCTCGGGATCGCAAGCGCGCCACGCCTCGATGCGTGCCCAGCTCGTGCCGCCGAGGCCGGCGCTGTCGAAGATCGATACACCAGCCGACTTCAGCGCACGGGCCGTGGCCCCGGAGAGCCCGCAGCCGATCTCCTTGACGATAACCGGCACGTCGAGTCCGTCGACGATAGCGCCGATCCTGTCGGCCAGGCCGGAGAAGTCACCCTGGCCCTCGGGCTGGAGCGCCTCCTGCAGGGGGTTGAGGTGGAGCACCAGGGCGTCGGCTTCGATCATTTCTACTGCGCGCCGGCACTCGGCGAGGCCGAAACCGTAGTTGAGCTGAACCGCTCCCAGGTTGGCAAGCAGAGGCACCGAAGGCGCCAGCTCCCGGACCTGGAAGGTCACCGCTTGGGTGGAATCCTCGATCGCCTTGCGCTGCGAGCCGATGCCCAACGCCACCCGGCTCTCCTCGGCTGCCAGCGCCAGGTTGCGGTTGATCTTCGCCGCTTGCTCGGTGCCCCCCGTCATGCACGAGATCAAGAGCGGCATCGCCAACTCGCGTCCGAGGAAACGGGTGGCTGTGTCCACCGCCGCCAAGTCGATCTCGGGCAGCGCCTGATGCTCGAGGTAATGACCGTCGAAGGCGGAAGGACGCAACTGTGCACGAGGGTCGAGGGCGAGCTCGATGTGCTCGGCCTTGCGGTCTCGGGCTCCGTCCCTAGTGCGGCCATCCTTGGTCATCGAGCGACCACTCTCGTCGGTTGAGGATGCAGCAGGAGATTCAGGCCGCGGTCGTGGCGCACCGCAGCGGGTCTCAATCCGGCAGCGTCGCTGGCCATCATGAACCCCAGGCTGGCATCACGGTGTAGAGCCCCATGAGTCCAGCGTAGCGCGCCCTTGGTCCACCTGGCCGAGCGCTCGGTGGCCAGAGCCCCATACATGGAGCCTGCCGTCGTCGAGCAGATCACCGAGGCCGGGTTCTGCACTGCCTCGAAGGCGGCGGCCAGGCGATAAAGTGGATCAGGGTAGGGCGCCGTCAACGTGGCCTCGAGAAGATCTTCGTCGGTCGTCCAGATCCCGCTATCGGCAACCTTGGCGAGTACCGCCGCTACCCCGTACCCGGTCTCCCCCTCCAGCTGCCAAGCCCACTCGCCCGTGCCGGCTCGATCCCGACGCGCGAACTCGACGCTTTGCCGCGCCGCCGTCAATCGCCATCCACCGCCGCTTTTGGCGACGCAGAAGTCGACACCCTCGACCGAGCCGAGAGCGCCGGCCAGCGCGGGTACCAGCGCCCCAGCGGCATAGGCCTCGAAGCTCGAAACCAGTCCGTACGGTGTGAGCACGACGTCTCCCTTGCGCTCGAGCCTTTCGGTCACGCGCCAACCACGATCCTTGATGCGCCGCTTGACCGCCGGCAGCACGTTCTCCAGCGGTTCACCACCGGCGAGGCCATGATCGGACAGCAACGCCACGCGCAGGCCGCTCCCGGAACGCTCGCGCAACGCGCGAAGCTGACCGTCGAGCGCACGGAGGATGGGGTCGAGGCCGGTCGGTCCAAAGAGGTGCGCCGCCGTGTCGGTGTCGGCGATGTAAATGCTGAAAGTCTCGCGGGAGCTCGCCTCGAAACTGGCCAGCGCCCGCTCGAGCTCCTTGATCCCAGCTCGCACCGGGCGGATTGCGTGCAAAGCGTTGCGCAGCGGCCCCTTGCGGTTCCAGTCGAAGAACTCACGCCACGGAAAGGTGACCCTGAAGTAGCTCAGCGGCCCGCCGCCCCGGCGGCGCCGATCTTGCCAGTCGAAGAACCGGGCCTCGTAACCGGGGGAGCGCTCGAGACCGTAGTCGTGGAGGATCCCGGCCAGAGCGATGCTGGTGATGGAAGGGAAGGTGCTGATCAACGGTATCGGCCGTCCGAAGTCCGCAAAGAGCGGCTCGTTTCCGGCGGCGTCTACTGGCTCGGTCAGCCGGGCCATCGTCGAGTAGGGCACCGCATCGAGAACGATCAGCAGGGTGCGGTCGCCTCCGGCCGCTGCGCCGGGAGCCGGTGCCATCCAGATGGCCAAGGCCACCACCAGGGCTGGTAGCGTGCGCGCCGTCATGACGTGATGACCTCGGTACAGGCGCTCGCCAGTGCCTCGGCGACCGCCTGGAGGCGGCGGCGTAGCCGCCACAGGTCGGGCCAGACGGTCGGCCGGCGGCAAGCCGCCCACAAGACCCGCCGCCGGTCCACAGAGCCCTCGCGGTCACGCAGGAGCTCGAAGTCGAGCGGCAGGGTCTCGCCAGCGGTGTCGCTGACGCCGCGCAGGCCGACGAACGGGACGCCGAGCTCTTCCGCACTCTCGGCCCAAGGTGCGCTCTCGAGGTCCACGACTGCTGGGCCCTTGCCAACCAGCCGCGCCAGCCGCGCCTTGTCGCTCGGGCTCGAGGCAATCGCTCGGGCGGTCACTACCGTGCCTCGCGTCACCCCGTTAATTCTTGCCTTCTGTGGCCACTGAGTCGACGGCATCTCGAACACGCGGCCGGAGGCCTCGTCGACGATCCTGTCGGCGAGGAGCAAATCGCCTACGCGAAAAACGCCGGTCAGACCGCCGGCCGCGCCGATACCCACTAGCACATCCGGCTCCACTGCCCGCAGGAGCTCCCGCGCCGACTGCCGGGCTTTGCGGGGGCCATCACCCGTCACCGCCAGGAACACCTCCCGGGCGCCGACGTCGCACCGGAGCCAGTGCCCGGAGGCTGGCGGCCCGGAAGCCTTCAGCCGGCGCGCCAGAGGACCGATCTCCTCGGCCAGCGCGGCAACCACCGCGATCCTCATGCCGGCCGCGCCCGCACGTAGCCGTGGCTGCTGTACCAGTCGACCGCCCGGCGCAGCGCCTCCTCGACCGGGCCGGGGTCGAAGCCGAGCTCCCGCCGGGCCTTGGCATTGTCGAAGAACATCCTGTGGCGAGCCAGCTGTAGGGCCTCCAAGGCGAGCCACGGCTCGCGCGGTAGCACCCGACTGATCGCGGTATCGACCGCCGCCAGCGACAGCGGCAGCCAGTAAGGCAGGCGCAGGCGCGGAGGCGGCAGGCCGGTGATGTCGGCCAGCATCTGGAGGATCTCCCTGAGCGTCAGGTTGCGGCACCCGAGAATGTACTCCTCGCCGTCGCGTCCGCGCTCGGCGGCGAGGAGGTGGCCGCGCGCGACGTCACGCACATCCACCAGGTTGAGACCGGTGTGCACGTAGGCAGGCATTCGGCGGTTGACGAAGTCGAGGATGATCTTGCCGGTCGCTGTCGGCTTGTGATCTCCCTCGCCCACCGGCGCCGACGGATGCACGATGACGACTGGCAGCCCGCGCTCGGCCCAAGCCTTGGCCTCCAGCTTGCCCAGGAACTTGCTGCGCTTGTAGTGCCCCACCATGTCGGCCAGACCCACCGAGCTGTTCTCGTCGGCGGCAGAATCGTCCAGCATGGGGCCAAGGGTGCCGACCGTGCATGTGTAGATGACCCTTCTCACCCCCTGATCGGCTGCGGCCTGCAGCACATTGCGGGTGCCGTCGACGTTGGAAGCGTAGATTTCGCGCGGGCGGCGCACGAAGAGGCGGTAGTCGCCGGCGCAGTGAAACGCCGTGTCGCACCCCTCCATGGCCCGCGCCACCGAGACGGCGTCGCGCAAATCGCCTTCGACGAGCTCGGCGCTGCTGCCTTCGAAGTTGTGGCGCGCGCTCCCCGGACGCACCAGACAGCGGACTTGTGTTCCCTCACTTTCGAGCAGCTTCAGTATGTGGCCGCCGACGAAGCCCGAGGCTCCGCTGAGAAAGGTCTTCATCCAAGGAAATTCCACGCCGCCAGCCGGAGAAGGTCGCGCGGATTCTTGCGGGCGCCCCTCACAACGGAGGCCTCGAAACCGGAGTGCATGGCGCAGTTCTGACACAGGGTATCCTGCCGCGACTCCCAATAGTCCCAATCGGTTTCGTTCCAGAACTCGTCCCACGACCAGGTGGCGGTCTTGCCAATCAGATAGCACGGCCCCTTCCAGCCGTTGGGCGTGAAGGTGACGGTACTCCAGGGCGAGCAGTCGTACTCCCGCAGACCGGCGGCGAACTCGAGGAACATCGGGGTCGAGGTCAGACGGTAGCGCTGGGAGATCTCGATCACGCGCTTGAACTTCTCGTGCATGTCGTCCCGGGTCAGGAAGATGTCTCGGTCGACGCTCTGATACTGGTAGCCGGGGCAGATCAACATGCCGTCGATGCCGAGCGCGAAGAGCTCCTTACACAGCTGTTCTATCTCTTCGATCTCGGTTTCCTTGAATATCGTCGTGTTGGTGATGACGTGATACCCACGCTGTTTCGCCTCGGTGATCATGGCGATCGCCTTGTCGAAGACCCCTTCCCGCGCGCAGACGTAGTCGTGCGTCTTGCGCATGCCGTCGAGGTGAACGTTGATCGTGAGGCGCCGGTGCGGCGCTACCAGACCGAAGACCTTCTCGTCGAGCAGCAGAGCGTTGGTGCACAGGTAGATGTGGCGCTGGCGCTCGATGATGCCCTCGATCAGCTCCGGCAGCTCGGGATAGATTGTGGGCTCGCCGCCGCAGATCGAGACGACCGGCGCGCCGCTGTCGTCGGCCGCTTGGAGGCAAACCTCGACCGGCAGGCGGTCTTGGAGCTTGCCCGTATGGCGCTCCGTAGCGCAGCCGATGCAGGCCAGGTTGCAAGTGTAGAGGGGCTCGAGCATGAGCACGAACGGGTAGCGGCGGTTGCCGCGCAGTGCCTGGCGCAGTTGGTACACGATCATGTCGGTGGTGATGTGGAGGGGGAATCGCATTCTGGTGGATCTCCTGACCGGCCTCGAGACTACTGGGCGGCAACCGCTTCGACCGGCACCGCGAAGACGTCCTCGCCGAACGTCAGCCGCCGGTAGGTCGAGAGCGCCATGAGTGGAAAGTAGGTGGCGTAGCCGTGGTATCGCAGGTAGAAGACCTCGGGGAAACCGGTGCCCGTCCAGGCCTCGTCTGTCCAACCGCCGCCGCGCTCTTGTCGGTCGAGCAAGAAGTCGACCCCGCGCCGGACCGCGAAGCTCTCCGGCTCACCGGCCGCCATCAACCCGAGCAGCGCCCAGCCGGTCTGGCTGGCCGTGCTCGCCCCCTGCCCCTTGGACTCGGGATCGGAGTAGGATTCCGGCGACTCGCCCCAACCGCCATCGTCGTTCTGACAGTCTTCGAGCCACCGCGCGGCGAGCCGCATCGGGCGCGTCGTCGGCTCCTCCCCAGCTTGCCGCAGGGCGCACAGCGCGAGCCAGGTGCCGTAGAGATAGTTGCAACCCCACCGTCCGTACCAGGAGCCGTCGCTTTCTTGCTGCCGGTGAATGAAATCGAGTGCCCGAGCCAACTCAGGCGAATCGGGAGCCCTACCGGAGCGCAGGTACGCCTCCACCACCCTCGCCGTCACGTCGACGGTCGCCGGGTCGATCATCGCATTGTGGTCGGCGAGCGGAATGTAGGTGAGCACCTCGCGATCACAATCCCGGTCGAACGCGCCCCAGCCACCGTCCCGGTTCTGCATGCCGTCGAGCCACCCGGTGCCACGCAGGATGGCCGCTTCGATGCGGCCCTGCTCGGCCTGGTCGGGGTGCCGGAGTTTGGTCAAGGACGTCACCACCTGCGCCGTGTCGTCACAGTCGGGGTAGAACTCGTTGGCGTACTCGAAGTACCAACCCCCGACTTGTCCGCCGACCGACTTGCGACTCCAGTCACCGGGGGTCCGCACCTCGTGATCCAGGAGCCAGGCAGCTGCCCGCCGTGCCGGCGCCGAGTCCGGCGCCAGGCCGCAATCGAGCAAGGTGTCCAGCGCCAGGGCGGTGTCCCAGACGGGGGAGAAACAGGGTTGGATCCGCAGCGTGGTGCTCTCCTCGATCTCGAGACGCTCGAGCTCGCGGACCTGGCTCGCCACCAGCGGATCGTCGGCCTCGAGACCCAGGGCTCGCAGGGCGTAGATCGAGTTGACGATCGGGGGAAAGATGGCGCCGAGTCCGTCGCTTTTGTCGAGGCGCTCCAGCGTCCAGTCCCGAGCCCGCTCCAGGGCGCGCCGGCGAAGCCCGCGTAAGGGAGCCTTCTCGTAGATCCTCAGCGCCACCTCGACCAGCCGGAAGAACCGCCGCCATGTGGCGCCCCGCAAGGACTCCGAAGGGTCGTCCCGGGCAGCGGCACACTCCCGGCCCAACTCGGCGATCCCGCAACCCGCCGGAACCTCACAGCGAGGCCGCAGCGCACAGA
>JAPUJD010000178.1 GCA_027296385.1 Acidobacteriota bacterium
GAAGATCCTCTCCTCAGGGCGACTTCTTAGACTATCTGACGTTCGTTGTCCCGGAGGAGAGGATCTTCTATCTTGCCCTTCCCGAGATCGACAGCAGCCTGCGATATTTCGTGCTTGCCGCCGATGGCCGTGCTGGAGAGATCCCCATATCTTTCGAACCACAGGTCGGTAACTCCTCACCGCCTTGATCATTCGGGTGTCGCGCAGCGAATAGGAGGCAGCGGCCCAGGCGACTGGTGCTGGTCGCCATCACCTCAGTGCACTTTCCGCCGTACCCAGAAGGTCAGGCCGTCGAGGAGAGTGACCACCGCGATGATCACCATCACCAGGACCGCGACCCGTTCGTACTGAAATCCGCGCACGTAGAGGACGATGTAGTAGCCCACGCCGCCGGCCCCGACGAGACCCAGCACCGCGGCGTCTCGGAAGTTCATCTCCAAGCGGTAGACGGTGAAGGCGACGACCTGTGGCACCGACTGCGGGAAGAGTCCGTAGCGCAGAGTCTGGCCCCAGGTCGCGCCGGTGCCGCTGACCGCGTTGAGGATCCCCGGCTCCGCGGTCTCGAATTCCTCGGCGTAGAACTTGCCGAGCATGCCGATGGAGTGAAACGCCAGGGCCAGCATGCCGGGGAACGGCCCCAATCCGACCGCCGACACGAAGAGCATCGCCACGACGATCAGGGGCACGGCGCGCATGGCGCCGAGGAGCCACTTGATCGGCTGGGCCAGCCAAGACGGCGAGACATTGGAAGCGGCCATGAAGCCGAGCGGCAGCGCCACCAACACCGCGATGCCGGTTCCCGCCAGGGCGATCATCAGCGTCTCTACCGTCGAGGTGACGACCGCCTGGGTGACGCTCCAGTCCGGCGGCACGAGCCGCGAGAAGAACTCACCGAAGCGCGGCCCGGACTCCAGCAGATTGCCGAGTGAGAACTCGGACCAACGCAACGCCCAGACAAAGAGAGCGCTAATCGCCAACCAGGTGCAAGCCCGGACGGCGATCCGCTGCTTCCAGGTCCTGTGCAAGTCGGTCATCTTGACGGCTGTCTCCAGTCGGTTTTTCGGACGGCTTGCCGCGATAGACCAGCTCGGCGTCCCTCTCGGTGAAACCGGACGGCGGCCCGTCGTACACCAGCTTGCCGTTGGCAAGGCCGATGAAGCGGCTGGCGAAACGCGCCGCGAGATCCGGTTGGTGAAGATTGACCAGCAGGGTCACGTTGCGCCGGGCGACGCACTCGACCATCAGCTCGAGCGCGTCCTCGGCCAGCTCGGGGTCGAGAGCCGAGACCGGCTCGTCGGCGAGAATCACATCCGCGTCCTGCATCAGCGCTCTGGCGATGGCCGTGCGCTGGCGTTGCCCGCCGGAGAGGGTCTCGACCCGGCGGTTCTCCATACCGGCGAGCTCGACCTCCTCGAGAATCGCCCCCGCTTTGGCGTGCTCTGCTGCCGGATACCAGCCCAGCAGGCTCGTCCACGGCGACACCCGGCCCAGACAACCGTGGAGGACGTTCTCGGCCACCGACAGGCGGGGCACGAGGTGGTACTCCTGGTCGATCATCGCCACTCGCCGGCGATGCCGGCGGCGACTCTCCGGCGCCGCCGGATCGTGCCCCAGAACCGTGACGCGCCCGGTCGAGGGTCGGGTGCGCCCCTTGATCAGTCGCGAGAGGGTCGTCTTGCCCGAACCGCTGTGGCCGAGGACGAAGACCCGCTCGCCGGCACAGATCTCGAGGGCTTCGATGTCGAGCGCCAGGTTGGACCCGAGGACGACGTGCACGTCCTCGAGCTCGATCACCGGCTGCCCGGAGCGGTCACTCACGGACAAAACCGTACTCCTTCGCCAGCTCGGCCACTCCGGCGTAGGTCGAATGATCGACTTCGACGTACCCGTCGACGTTGTAGAGCTGCTCGAGGAGATTCCGGTTCGGCCCGTCGTTGAGGGCGAGCAGGGCCTCGCGCAGGCCGTCGACCAGCTCCGGATCGGCGCCCTTGCGCACCACCACGCAGTGTGACGGGATTGGCCTCGACTCGCCGATCGCGACCATCTGGTCCCGCTCCTCGGGTCGCAGGAGAGTGAACGAGTACTGGCCGATGCCCGCCGCGTCGACGAAGCCGTTGTAGACGGCACGAATCGCCTGCTCGTCGCCGCCGGCGAAGTAGATCCGGCCGAAAAAGGCGTCCGCATCATCGCGGTGGTCGATCAGCCCCTGCTGTCTGAACACGTCGAGGGGGTACATGTAGCCCGACGAGGAGAGCGGGTCGACGAAGGCGATCGAGTGGTCCTTCAACTGCTCGACGCTCTCGATGCCGCTGTCCTTGCGCACGAAGATCCGCGAGACGTAGGTCGACGAGCCCGAGTAGACCTCGCCGAGAATCGGGTAGGCGCCGGCCTCCTGGTGGGCCAGGACGTACTGCAAAGGACCCATGAAGCCGGCGTCGGCGGTCTCCCCGCGCAGGGCCTCGACCACGGCCGCGTAGTCGGTGGCGACGTACGCCTTGACGCCCACGCCGAGCCTTGCCTCGAGGTACTCGACGACGGGCTCGACATTGTCGACTAGCTGGTCTGGGTTCTGGTATGCGATGAAGACGAGTCGGAAGTCCTCGGCGGCAGGTGCCGGACCGGCAGCCAGGGCGAAGAGTGCGAGGGCGCAGACGCTATTTCGAAGTCTCATGGCGATTCTCACCGTAGCTGCGGATTCTCCGCGTAGACCCGGCGGTACTCTTGCACCCCGGCGTCGACCGCTGCCCAGTCGCCCTGCTGGAGCGCCTCCCCGGCGGCATCCATCAGCGAAGCCATGTGATCGAGCGTCGGCATCTGGCTCGGGTCCTGAACGTCCCACTTGTGCGCCCGGATCTCGAGCGCAATGGTCTTGAAGGTAATGGCGATCAACTCCGAGTGCTGACGCTGCTTGAGGAACTCGTAGGTCGACAAGAAGAAGCTGAACTCCTCGAGCTCGGCCTCGAGGGTGTGCAGCGTGTCCTCGTAGGCGTCGACGCCGGAACCGACGGTCTCGACGTAGGCCGTCAGCTGCTCGAGCTCGGTCTCGCCCAGACCCAGCTCGTAGTGGTCGTTGAACCATTCGTTGACCGACCGCAGCGTCGGCTGGCTGCCGTCCGCGAAGTAAGGCGCGGTGTAGAGCGAACTGAGCAGGGTCGGGGTGTCGAGAGCACCGTCGCGCGAATTCTCCTCGGCGCCCGCGACCGTGCCGATGTCGTGCCGGCGCCGATCGAGGAAGTGATCAGACGGGAGGTGGCACGACGCGCAGGAGTGCCCGCCCATCTGCTCGAACTCCCGGTTGAAGATCTCCTCTCCAGCCTTGGCGGCGGCGGAGGCGGCATCGGTGAGCCGCCCGTCCGCCCCGAGCAAAGGGTTGGGCAGGAAGTCGAACTCGAGCATGTAGGCAATCAGGCCATCGAGCAGCGTCGGGTCGGGCTCGGGCCCGTTGAATTCGTTGACGATGACGTTGCGAATGAATTCCCGCAACGAGTCGAACCGACCGTTGCGCCCATACGGTGCCGTGAAACGAATGCCGCGCAGGTCGGGAATGTCGATCGGGTCGAAATGGCCGTTGTTGGCGTGTGGCGCGAAGAAGCTGCTCGACACGTCAAGGCCGCCGGGACGGGACGACAGCCCGGGAATGAAGAACCCCGGATTGGTGATGCTCTTGTTGTGGCAAGTGTTGCAGCTCAGGGCCAGGGAGCGCGCCGGCTCGCCGAAGATGAACGAGCTGTCGAAGCCCATGTCGCCCAAGGCGATGAGCGTGGTCTCCCTCTCGTCGACGCCGCGGGTAGCCATGTTGAGAACCTGCCGCGGACGCGGCAGCTGCTTGTTGAGGTTGGCGCCCGGAGGCAGCCTGATCGGCAGCTCGACCGCTCGCTCCGGATCGCTGCGCTGCCGGGGCACCGGCGCAAACGTTCCCGCTTCGGCCACCCGATACGCTTCGCCAAAGTTGATCCGCAGGTACCTCGCCAGCTCGTCCGCGTCCTCGGCGAAGGCCGCGCTGTCCGGCGCCACGACTCCCACCCCGAGCACGCCCGGGTGGCCCAGAGCGCTCGACAGCTCGAGCCAGCAGCGACCGAGCTCGACGAAAGTCTGTGGGTCGGCCGCGCGAATCTCCACTTCGAATGCTTCCCAGAGCTGGCGGGCCAGATCGAGGCTACGCCGCGCCGCCCCGTAGTCCGCCAGCGAGGCCCGGGCGTCGGCCAGCTGGGTCTCGAGCGCTGCGGCGAGGGCTCGGGTGGCCAACTCGAAGAGCGCCCTTCTCGCTGTGAGCTGTTCGTTCGGTTCTAGCTCCGTGGCGGGATCCAGGCTCTCGACCAGAGGCCGGGCGGCGCGAGCAAACGCGCTTGCCCGCTCAGCGTCCAAGGCTTCGAGCTCGGCGGCGATCCGCTCGACGTCACGCGCGACCTCGCTCGACGGCAGCGGCCGCAACTGCAGGAAGAAGCCCAACCGGCGGTAGCTCTCGGTGATCGGGTGCAGCTCCTCCGGCGGCACGATGTGGGCCGTCGCCGGATGGTCGCAAAAGATCGCCAGACAAAGCGCCACCGCGCTCAGAAGGACTCCGGGTAGTCGGCGTTGGTTATCTCGAGTGCTCATCGTCAGGTTTCGTTTCACGAGGTCAAAAGCCTGGTCAGTTTTTTAGTAGTCGAAACACTACCTTGCGTGACACAAAATTGCAAGTGGGGCAACTCCAGCCGAATCGCCGCCAAGGGGGTCATCAACTGCGAGCGCCAAAGCGCAGGAGGCTTGCGCGAGGCTATTCGGCACGAAGGCCGAGCACCGCTGCTGTCAGGGCTGCTGGTGTCATGGTAGGTTCGTTCCGCCGAAAGGGGTCGAAATCTCAACTAAACTAGGGAGGCACTCCATGTCCGTAGCCAAGGTCACCGAGATCAGCTCCAGTTCCACAGTCAGCTTCGAGGACGCCATCAAGCAGGGCATCGCCCGTGCCAGCCGCACGCTTCACGGTATCCAGGGAGCGTGGATCAAGGAGCAGAAAATCGTCTGTGCCGGGGGCGACATCACCGAGTATCGTGTCGACATGAAGGTGACGTTCGTTCTCAAGGACTGATCCAGCGGCGGCAAGCACCTGCCGTGGCACACGCACCTGCCCCCCGCCTGTTCCGCGCTTGGGTACCGCGAAGAGGCTAGATCATCATCCGACTCCTCTGGCGCTTTCGTCTCGGCTACGTCGCCATCGCCCTGATGACGGGCTGGGCCTGCGGCCTGAGCTTCTTCGCCCTGATCGGTCGTGCCCTCGACGACGGCACCGGTCTCGAGCGCTGGGTCTCGGGCTGCAGCTCGCTCGTGATCCTGCTTCCTCTCGGTGCCTTCATGGGCTGGCTGACGGTCCGGCTGTGGAGGACGGGCAAGTACATTCAGGAGCTGCGCAACTACCGCTACTGCGTCGTCTCCACGTGGTGGATGCTCCTCGTCTTCCCCCTCGGCACAATGGTCGGCGGTGGCATGCTCTTGTTGCTGCAGCGCGAAAGCGTCAAGGCGGCATTTGCCGATGCCGACCCCGAGGCGGCAATAGATCCCGGCTAGAGCCGGTACCTCCCCCGTTTCGAACGCAACGGTGGAGATGCCCGCGCCTGCAAGGCGTCGCGACCAAGGGCACCGCAGGCGTAGCCGTAGCCATGCCGAGGATGACCGGCCGAGCGCAACGCTCGAGAAGCGGGCAGATCCACCGGCGCAGCCTGAACGGCGTGAGAAATTCGGCTTGGATCACGAGGGCAGTGGTCAGGACCGGGAGAATGGCCCAGCGCCGTGAGACGCCGCCACCGGAGATTGGTACTCTCGGCTGAATCTTTGCGGCCGGCGAGTCTAGTCAGCCGCGAGCCACAGGAACGAGGCGAAGGGTGACAGAACGCTCGGGCACGAACTCACGGCACGCCGATCTGCGCGTGGCGGAGATCCTCGGGCAGGTGCGGGCCGGCGTCCGTCAGCGCCAGGCTGAGCTCGCGACCCTGGACTCGGAGCTGCGCGACCTGCCCCCAACGCTCGCCCGAGTGCAGGATCTGCAGTATATCGAGGAGCCCGACTGCGTCTCCCATCGACCGATCGTCGGACGCGTCATCGTGCTCGCCAAGAAGTTCGTCTACCAAGCTTTCATGAAGTGGTTCATGAGCTCGTTGATCGAGCAGCAAAACGCCTTCAACCGGGCCTCGACTCAGGCGCTGCGCGATCTCTTCGAGCGCCAAAGGGATCTCGCCAAGGAGACCCGCCGCCTGGCGGCAGCGGTCGAACGCGAAGCGAGCAAAGCGCCGGACGCGAGCTGACGGCGAACCGCGGCAGCGTTCTCATCATGCGAATCTGCATCTGCGCCACCCAGATACCGTTTTCGCGCGGCGGCGCAGAGATCCACGTCGAGTCGCTCCATCGCGAGCTCCTGAAGCGGGACTTCGACGCCGAGCTGGTCACCGTGCCGTTCAGCTGGAACCCCCGGCTCCAGATACTCAAGAGTGCCGTCGCCTGGCGTCTGCTCGATCTCGAGACGATGGGCGGCGCGGCGGTGGACCTGGTGATCGCGACCCGCTTCCCGTCCTACATGATCGAGCATGCCAACAAGGTGGTGTGGCTGATCCACCAGTTTCGCCAGGTCTATGATCTGTTCGGCACGCCCTACAGCGACTTCGAGGACAGCCCGGAGGATCGTTCGATCATCGACAAGGTCCGTCGAATGGACAACCGCGCGCTGTCCGAAGCACGCGGCCTCTACACCAACGCCGCCAACACGGCAGCACGGCTGAAGCAATTCAACGGCCTCGACGCCACTCCCCTCCACGTACCGCCGCAGCTTGGCGACGACTACCGGGAGGGTCCCTTCGGCGACTACCTGTTCTCGGCTGGACGCCTAGACCGGATGAAGCGTGTCGACCTTCTGATCGAGACCATGCGGCACGTCGAAAGCGAAGTGCGATGCAAGATCGCCGGCATCGGCCCGGAACGCGAAGCCTTGGCGGAGAAGATCGCCCGCGCCGGGCTCGCCGACCGAGTCGAGCTGCTCGGCTGGGTCGACGACGCGACCCTCCTCGAGCTCTACGCCAACAGCCTGGCCGTCTTCTACGCCCCCTACGACGAGGACTACGGCTATATCACCGTCGAGGCCTTCAAATCGGGCAAGCCCGTCCTGACGGCGACCGACTCGGGCGGCGTGCTCGAGTTCGTCGAGGAGGGTCGCACCGGCTTCATCTGCGAGCCCGATTCCCCAGCCAGCTTCGCCCGCCGCGTCGACGAGCTGTTCGCCGATCGCGAGAGGGCCGCAGAGCTCGGCAGGGCGGGCGCCGCAAGGGTGGTGGAGATCACCTGGGACCGCGTCATCGAGACGCTCACCGGGAGGCAGGATTGAGGCGGATCGCCTTTCTCAGCCCCCTACCACCCGCCACGTCGGGCATCGCCGACTACAGTGGCGAGCTGGTGCCGGCGCTGGCCCGGCACTGCGAGATCGACCTCTTCACCGAGCACGCCGAAGAAACTGACACCTTGCTGGCGCAGAGCTTTGCCGTGCGATCGCTCGACGACTTCCGGGCGGCAGACCGACGCCGTCCCTACTCCGGTGTCGTCTACCAGATAGGCAACGGCGCAGCTCACCACGGAGCGATCTACCGCACGCTGCTCCAACGCCCCGGCATCGTCGTTCTCCACGAGTACATGCTCCACCACCTGATGCGCGACCTCGCTCTGGAGCACGGCGGCAAGGCCGCCTTCGTCGAGGAAATGCGCTATTGCTACGGCGGGACCGGCTTGGCGATGGCCGGCCGCCTGCTGCACGCGAACGACCTGCCCGAGATGTGGACCTATCCGTTGTTCGAACGCCTCGTCGACGCGGCGCAGGGGCTCATCGTGCACAGCCGGGCCACTCGCGACCGCGTGCTCGCGAGCCGGCCCGACACCCGCATCGTGATCGTGCCTCATCATCTGAGTCTGCACGATGCAGCCGCGGGCGGACCGGAGGTCCGCGCCCGCCTGCTCTCCCAGCTCGGTATCGATGTGGAGGCGTTCGTCGTCGCATCCTTCGGACATCTCAACCCCGCCAAGCGTCTCGATGTGTCGCTGCGCGCCTTCGCGCGCTTCCGGCAGAGCCATCCGCAAGCGGTCTACCTGCTCGTGGGAGAGGTTGCACACGCCTACTCCGAGCTCGACGAGCTGCTGCTCGGCGAGCTCGGCCAGGGAGTGGTCACCACCGGCCGAGTGCCACTCGATACCCTGCTCCAGCACATGGCGCACTGCGACGTGGCCGTCAACCTGCGCCACCCCACCGGTGGTGAGACCTCCGGCGCCTGCTTGCGACTGCTCGGTCTCGGACGGGCGGTCGTGGTCACCGACGCCGGCTGGTTCTCTGAGATCCCCGACGACTGCTGCGCCAAGATCCCCCTGGGAGACGCCGAGGAGGAGACGTTGTTCGCCCTGCTCGAAGCGCTGGCCGACCACGAGCCGTTGCGCCGCGCGATGCAGGCCAACGCGGCGCGGTGGGCGGCGAGCCAGCATCGCCTGGAGGACAGCGCCAGCGACTATGCCGCCTTCATCGATGAGGTCGCGGACACTGCGCCCGAGGCCTATCTCGCCGTGCCGCCGCTGGCGCCGGAACCCACCGACGATGTGACCACGCCCCTGATCGCCGAGATCTCGCGCGCCCTGGGCGACCTCGGCTTCCAGGAGCGGGATACGGAGATTCACCAAGCTCTCGCGGCGGCCCTCGTCAGCCTCGACCTCTAGAGATCAGGTCCATCAAGGAAACCATCTCGAGCGCGGCCAGGCCCGATTCGTACCCCTTGTTGGCGTA
>JAPUJD010000179.1 GCA_027296385.1 Acidobacteriota bacterium
CACGTCGACTACCACCAGGCCCTGGTCCTGCCTGGAGCGATCGACCGGGGACTGGACTTCGCCGCCGCCGCGCGGGGGCGACCCCCTGATCCTCCGGTGCTGATTGGTCTCCGGATCAGTCGTGATCGTGACCTCGCCCGCGACTCCGACCGCGCCGATCGTGGCGATCATCCCGGCGGTCGTAGCGATGGTGACGCCGGTCGTAGCGATGGTGACGCCGGTCGTAGCGATCATGACGTAGATGGTGACGCGAGTCGTAGCGGTTGCGGTCGTAGCGGTAGTGCTGAAGCGACGGCGTGCCCTGGTATCCATAATAGCCATAGCCGCCGGCAGGCTCGAAGCCGTAGCGTCTGAAGTGATGGCGTATCAGGGGACACGACGAAGCGTGGTAGTAGTGGCGGTCGCGGATGTAGCAGGCCGAGCCACACTGATATCCGTCGTAATGCAACCGGTAGCTCGTGCGGTAAAAATACCGCGGCGCATGCCTGTAGCCGTGATGATGGTCGCTGAAGCCGAGGGAGAAATGAGCGCCGCCGATCGAGAAAGCGGCGCCGGCGAACCAACGGGAGGCGGCCTCGGCGGGCCGCATGGCACCCATGACCGGTAGGCTCAAGGCAGCGATGGCAAGGACCAGGACCTTTCGTTTCATGACTTCACCTCCTGGTGAGCTGGACTTACACGATCCGTGCCGCGACCACTAAGTAACTGATAACAAGTCACTTCACTCCCTGTTGGAGTGTTCTGGCGATCCCGAAATGTCCCCTCCAGAGGACGGCCGTGGCCCTTCGGCACGGCCGGCGCCTCGCTTGCCGCCGAAGTAGCGCGACGACCAGCAAGCGATGATCTCGGCCACGAAGCGAGAATCCTCGTCGCGCCGGAGCAGGAGATGATCGGCGCCGTCGAGCGAGACGAAGCTCTTCGGATGGCGCGCCGCCTGGTAGATGCGCGCCGCATGGTCGATGTCGACTGTCTCGTCGACCGGTGAGTGGAGGATCAAGAGCGGACGGCCGAGCGCCGCGATGTCGCGCCCCAGATCGTACCGCGCCAAATCCTCGACCAACGCTCGGCCGATCATGACCGGCCGCCCACCGAGCTCGATCTCCACGGCTTCCGTCTCAGCGAGTCCGGGACTGGCTTCGAGCAAACTGTCGCTCAGATGCCGCGTGTCGCTCGGCGCACCGAGAGTGACGACCGCCTCGACCTCGGCGATTCGCGAAGCGGCCGACAACACCGCGGCGCCGCCGAGGCTGTGGCCGATCAGGAGCTGAGCCCCGCCGAGCTCGGCGCGCATGAGCTCGGCCGCCGCCAGCAGATCACCAACGTTGGAGCTGAAGTCGGTGGCGGCGAACTCACCGCCGCTCTCCCCCAGTCCGGTGAAGTCGAAGCGCAGCACACCGATGTCCCGCTCGGCCAGGGCGCGGCTGATCCGCACCACCGCCTTGAGATCCTTGGAGCAGGTGAAGCAGTGGGCGAAGAGCGCGCATGCGCGCATCGGCCCGACCGGCCGTTCGAGCCGCCCGACGATGTTGTCGCCAGACGCACCGACGAACTCGACCCTGACCGTTGTGCTCATCGCATCCTCCCGTGTCGACGTGACGCGCTTCGGTCAGGAGGCGATCAACTCAGCGCGGGAGAAGAAAAAGCGCAGTTCGTCGCGCGCGTTCTCCGGCGAGTCGCTGCCGTGAATGGCGTTGGTCTCGATGGAGGTGGCGAAGAGCTTGCGAAGGGTGCCCTCTGCGGCGTCGATCGGGTCGGTGGCGCCCATTACCTGGCGCAGATAGGTGACGGCGTCCTCGCGCTCGAGCGCCAGCGGCATGATCGGGCCACTGGTCATGAACTCGACCAGACTTCCGTAGAACGGTCGCTTGCGATGCACCTCGTAGAAGGCCTGGGCCTGCTCGGTGGTGAGGTGCATCTTCTTGATCGCCACGATCTCGAAGCCCTCGGCTTCGAGGTGGGCGAGAATCTTGCCGGCATGGCCCGCCCCGACGCTGTCGGGCTTGAGTATCGCCAGGGTCCTTTGCATTGCTGTCTCCTTGTCGACGCATCGAGCGCCGTTCTCTGTTGCTGTCGAGAGGAAAGGCTACTGAATTGCGGTGACCATCGGGCTGAGGTCGCCGTCGGCCCCCTCGATACCGAATACGGTGCCCACGATCTCCACTTCACCGGCGGGCCCTAGCAGCACCGCCGAACCGGACGGAATCCCCAGACCCCATGTGACTCCGGGAGCCGCGAGCAGCGCCCGGAGTCGGCGATCGTGCCCGGGATCGAAATTCGGCTCCACCACCCCGCCGGGCAGCCAGCCGAAGCCGGGCACCGACGTACCGCCGAAAATCGAGCGGGCGGCCATCCCAAAGGCCTGAGCCGCAGCGGCGATGGCGACGATGACGCCGCCGCCGCCGAGCTTGCTCCCCAGGTGCTCGAGTGCCGGCTCGCCGGCCACCGCATCCAGCAGGTGATCGGTCACGCCGCCACCCAGGTAGACCGCCGCAGCGGCGTCGAGGCGGGCCAGGTTCTTGGCCCGGCGCGAGTCGCGTCGACGGTAGATCGGCACGACGTCGACCTCTCGATCCAAGCCCTCCTTCATGTAGCTGGTAAAGAAGTCGCCGTACTCGGTCGAGCCGCTGGCCGTCGGCAAGAACGCCACGGGCCCGGGCCCGGCTTTCGACACCCAGGCGCGATCTACCTCCACGGTCTCACCGAAGGTGAACTCGCCGCCGCCCAGAAGGGCCAACCACCCACTTCCGACCAGACGCTGCACAGGCATGTTCAGAGACTCCGGGTCGGATCAGACACCGAGTGCGCGAGCCACGGTTCTCCCCATGTCGGCCGGAGACTCCACGACCTCGATGCCAGCGGCTCGAAGCGCCTCCATCTTGGCCACCGCCGTGCCCTTGCCGCCGGCGACGATCGCCCCGGCGTGGCCCATGCGCCGCCCTGGTGGAGCCGTCCGGCCGGCGATGAAGCCGACGACCGGGCGATCGTAGTTGGCCTCGACCCAGGCCGCGGCCTCCTCCTCGGCGCTGCCGCCGATCTCGCCGATGAGGATCACCGCCTCGGTCTCGTCGTCCTCGGCAAATGCCGCCAACGCGTCGATGAAGCTCGTGCCGTTGATCGGATCGCCCCCGATGCCAATGCAGGTCGACTGCCCGAGCTCGAGATTGGTGAGCTGCCAGACCGCCTCGTAGGTCAGGGTGCCGGAGCGGCTGATGACGCCGACTCGCCCGGGTCGGTGGATATGACCCGGCATGATGCCGATCTTCGCCACTCCCGGCGTGATGACGCCCGGGCAGTTGGGCCCGACCAATCGGGTCGAGTGCTCGCGCAGGAAGGCCTTGGCCTTCAACATATCGGCCACCGGGATGCCCTCGGTGATGCAAACCACCAGCTCGACCCCGGCCGCCGCAGCCTCCATGATGGCGTCGGCGGCAAAGGGCGGCGGCACGAAGATCATCGTGGCGTTGCAGCCGGTGTGCTCGCGGGCCTCGGCCACTGAATTGTAGACCGGGGTGCCTTCGACCTCCTCCCCGCCCTTGCCGGGTGTCACGCCCGCGACCACCTGAGTGCCGTAGTCGCGACATCCCAGGGCGTGGAAGGTGCCCTCTTTGCCGGTGATCCCTTGGACCACCAGGCGTGTCTCTTTGTTGACCCAGATGGCCATCAGGCGACTCCTCCCGCAGCAGCGACGGCCTTCTGTGCCGCGTCACCCATGTCCTCAGCGACGATGAAATCGAAATCGGCGTCGCGTAGAATCTGCCGCCCCTGCTCGACGTTGGTGCCCTCGAGGCGGACCACGACCGGCGTGTCGACGTCGCCGAGATCGGCCAGTGCGTCCACCACTCCGGCGGCGATGCGGTCCGTGCGGGCGATGCCGCCAAAGATGTTGATTAGCACGGCTTTGACGCTGGGATCGCCGACCAGGAGCCGGAACGCGTTGGCCACCGCCTCCTGGCTGGCCGAGCCACCGACGTCGAGGAAATTGGCCGGAGCGCCGCCGCAGAGCTTGATGATGTCCATCGTGGCCATCGCCAGGCCGGCGCCATTCACCATGCAGCCGATGCTGCCGTCGAGCTTGATGTAGTTGAGACCGAACTTGCCCGCCTCGACCTCGAATGGGTTCTCTTCCGCCAAGTCGCGCATTTCCCGGACGTCCGCATGGCGAAAGAGGGCGTTGTCGTCGAAGCTCATCTTGGCGTCGAGGGCGACCACGTCGCCCTCGACGGTCACCAGCATCGGGTTGATTTCGACCAGGGAGGCGTCCATCTCGACATAGGCGCAAGCCAACGCTGTCACCAGCTTCCCGGCCTGGCGCGCAGTCTCGTCTTCGAGGCCCAGCCGGCCGGCCACTACGCGAGCCTGGAAAGGCTGGATCCCGAGATGCGGGTCGAAGGCGAGGCGCACGATCGCGTCGGGGTCCTCCGCCGCCACTTCTTCGATGTTCATACCGCCCGCTGACGAAGCGATGACGATCGGTTGCCCGGCCTCGCGGTCGAGGGTGACAGCCAGGTAGTACTCCGAGGCGATGTCGAGCGCCTCCTCGATCAACACCTTGCGGACCTCCTGGCCCTCAGGTCCGGTCTGCGGCGTTACCAACCGCATGCCGAGAATCGCGTTGGCTAGCTCTGTGGCCTCGGCCGGCGACTGGGCCAGCTTGACGCCACCGCCCTTGCCCCGACCGCCGGCGTGAATCTGCGCTTTGACGACGCAGCGACCGCCGAGATCCTCACAGATCGAAGCGACCTCGCCGGCGTCGTCGGTGACGCGACCGCGTGGCGTGGCCACGCCATAGCGGCGCAGGATCTCCTTCGCTTGATACTCGTGGATCTTCAAGCTGACCTCCTGAAGTTGCCCGCGGTAAGCTCGGGCCAGGGAAGGCTCAGCTTATCAGAGCGCCGATCAGGGAAGGCCCAGGACGAGAACCGTTAGATCGTCGTCGAGGGGCCGGTCGCCGGCGTAGTTTGCGAGGTCTTCGAGCACCCCGTCGCGTAGTCCATGGACATCGCGCACGCAGTGGCGGCGCAGACTCTCCTCGAGCCGATCGAAGCCGAACGGGTCGCTACTCCCCTCGGGGGTCGCCTCGATCACGCCGTCGCTGTAGAGGAAGAGTTTGTCGCCGCTTTCGAGGTTGGCAGCGCGGGTCCTGACGTCGATCGTTGGCCGTGCGCCGAGAGGATAGGAGATTGACTCGAGCGCTTGAATTTCCCCGCTCTCGCTCACCCGGTACGGGAACAGGTGGCCGGCGCTGGCATAGAACATCTCGCGCTTGCGCGGATCGATCAAGGCGTAGCACAGCGTCGTCAACAGCCGCCGTCGCGCGCTCTGGTAGACCATGCGGTTGAGGGTCCCGAAGACCGCCTCGACCTCGGGATCGAACGTCACCTGGACCGCCAGGGCCGACTTCGCCATCGACATGACGAGGCCGCTCGCAACTCCATGCCCCGCCACGTCGCCGACCGCGACGGCCAGGCGGCCGTCATCGAGCGCCAGGACGTCGTAGAAGTCGCCCCCGACCTCTGACGAAGGCACGTAGCGATGCGACAGCTGCACACCATTGAGCTCCGGCGGCAGCTCCGGCAGGATCGACGATTGGATGCCCCGCGCGGTCTCGAGCTCGACCTTCTGTCGTTCGCGCTCGGCGATGCGACGCACGTGGGGCGGGACGTCCTCATAGCGGTAGACGAACTCCTCGCCGCTGAGCAGGTAGCGGAAGCTCAACAGCGCCGGCAGGGCGACGACGAGCATGATCAGACCAGCGTTGAGTTGCATCGACGGATGCCCAGCACCGGCCGCCTGAATCGCCACGGGCAGCACGTGGGCCACGAGGAGCGCCAGGAAGCTGGTGAAGATGCCGTAGCGCAGGAAAACGACGATGGCCGCACCGTAGAAGACCGCCGAGAGTACCAAGGTCCAAGACGTCGGCAGGACGAAGGCAGGCGGGAAAAAGAGCGCGGTCGAGATCGCCAGGGCGACGATCGGTCCCAACCAACGCCCGTAGCGACCGAAGAGTCCGGCCAGCCACGGCACCAGGAAGAGCTGTCCAAAGAGTGCGTTGTAGAGCGCATAAACCAGACCGAAGCAGAGCACCGGGACGAGCCACCACTGGGTGCTGGACCAGCCCGGAAAGCCCCCGACGAGACCGAAGACAAGGCTTCCCGCCGGCCGCAGGAGAAGCACCGCGACCGTGAGGCCGAGAATCAGCAACCCGCAGATCAGTCCGCGCAGAGACGCCCGTGCAAAGGTGGCGTTGCGCCACTGGCCGCGGAAGAGAGCGTCGAAACCGGCCAGCTTCTCACTCCACTGCTTGCGACATGAGGCCTCGCCGACCGACCAGCCCAGGAGGCCGATGATCGCCATCGGCATGTAAAAGGTGAAGCTGAACAGGATCACGACGAGGATCGTGGTCATGGGCTTCGACAACACCCCCATGCCGATGTTGACGGAGATGCCCTTGGCCGTCGCCAAGATGCAGATCAGCCCCAGGGCCATCATCAGACCGCCGATTTGCAGACCCCGCCGCACGCCGACCTCACCCGCGTGATAGCGGCGGATGAACGGCACCGCCACGAGCAATGCGATCGGCACCAGGAGGTAGATCCAGGCGAACTGCATCAGGCTCAGGGTCTGAAAGAGGGCGTTCAGCGTATCTTCATCCGGGTCGTCGAAGAAGCTGTCGAAGCCAACGAGCTGATCGCCGGCGAACTTGACCTCGACGCCGTAGTGGAAACGCTCGCCGAGCAAGGCCTCGGAGTCGACGTAGTGCAGGGTGGTGTCCCTCCGGTTCTCCCGGTCCCGGGTCCGGGTTTCCGGTTCCTCGTAGAGTTCGGGATCGAGACCGAGATCGGAGAGGAAGCGGTCGGCCCGCCTACGGGCCGTGATCGCATCGAGGGGCTCTGCTTTCGCCGCCTCCTCCACCAGCCTTTCGAGCCGCAGCAACTTGCCCGTCGGAGAGAGGGAAACTTTGTGGGCCCACCGGTTACCGCTGGCAACAGGGTCGTGAATCGTCACGCTCCAGTAGTTGAGGGTCGAGAAAAGCCGGCTAGCGCGTACGGCATCAACCGAGCCGCCTGCTTGCGTGAACTCCGATAGGCGCAGCTGCAAGGTCTCGCTGGATACCCGATTGACGATAACGAAAGGCGAATCCGGCAGCTCGCCGAGATCCTGTGCCAGCTCGAGAGCCGTGCGCTCCGCGTCGTCGCGTGAGATCTCCCAGGCGGCTGGCTCGAACGGCATGAGCCGTGGCATCGCCCAGAGAAGAAAAAAGATCGCAGCCGCGCCGGCAGCCAGCCATGTCAGCAGAGTTCTCGCTTTCAATTTGGCATCTCCTGGAGAGACCTACGACTCCGCCGCAGTGATGGTTGCGGCTGGTTACTCGAGATTGCCCACGATGGCGGCGGCGAACTCCGAGGTCTTGAGCAAAGTGGCACCCCTCATCTGCCGCTCGAGGTCGTAGGTCACGCGCTTCTCAAGGATCGTGCGCCCGAGCGCCGCCTCCACCGCCGCCGCAGCCTCGACCCAACCGAGCCAGCGCAGGAGCATGGCGCCAGAGAGAATCAGCGAGCCGGGATTGACCTTGTCCATTCCGGCGTACTTCGGCGCCGTGCCGTGGGTCGCCTCGAAGAGAGCGATGCCGTCTCCCTCGTTGGCGCCCGGCGCCATCCCCAGGCCGCCGACCTGGGCCGCGAGAGCATCTGAAATGTAGTCGCCGTTGAGGTTGGTCGTCGCCAGCACCTGATACTCGCTCGGCCGCAAGAGGACCTGCTGGAACATGGCATCCGCGATGCGGTCCTTGACCAGGATCTTGCCCTCGGGCAGCTCGCCCTCGAGCTCGTCCCAGAGCTGCTTCTCGGTGAGAGTCTGCTCGCCGAACTCCTGGGCCGCCACTTCGTAGCCCCACTCCTTGAAGGCGCCCTCGGTGAACTTCATGATGTTGCCCTTGTGCACCAACGTCAGGTCGTCGCGCCCCATGTCGACGCAGTACTGCAGAGCCTTGCGCACCAGGCGCTTCGAGCCGGTCACCGACACCGGCTTGATGCCGATGCCGCTGTCTTCACGCACAGTCTTGCCGAGCTTGTTACGCAGGAACTCGATGAGCTCCAGGGCACCCCGCGAGCCCTCCTCCCACTCGATGCCGGCGTAGACGTCCTCGGTGTTCTCGCGGAAGATGACCATGTCGACCTTGCCCGGCGCCTTGACCGGAGACGGCACACCCTTGAAATGCCGCACCGGGCGGATGCAAGCGTAGAGATCGAGCATCTGCCGCATGGCGACGTTGAGGCTGCGAATCCCGCCGCCCACCGGCGTCGTCAACGGACCCTTGATCGCTGCGCGGAAATGGCGGATGGCGTCCACAGTCTCGGTAGGCAGCCACTCGCCGCTCCTGGCCTTGGCCTTCTCGCCAGCGTAGATCTCCATCCAGGCGATCGAGTGCGCTGAACCGTACTGCTTATCCACCGCGGCGTCGAGCACCTGCCGTGTCGCACTCCAGATGTCAGGACCGATGCCGTCGCCCTCGATGAAGGGCACGATCGGCCGCTGCGGCACGATTAGACTCCCGCCCTCGTAGCGGATTTCCTGCCCGTCTGCCGCTGGCTTCAGATTATCGAGACTCATGATGCTCGTCGCTTTCCAGTCGTGTCCCGTTCAGACCGCAGGCTTCACTCGTACTCTACGAACTCGGCCACCTGGCGGTGGTCGAGAATCCCGGCTTCGTGAGCGCGATCGAGCAGCCGCTGGACCGCCTGCCGGCCCGCCCCGCCGTAATCGCGGGTCCATTCGTTGACGTACATGCTCACGAAGCGGTCCGACCGCTCCGGATCGTCCTCCAGACCGCGTGCGTACTGTAGAGCGTACTCCAGCGCCTCGCCTCGATGGTCGAGAGCGTAGTCGATGCTCTGCCGCAGCAACCGGCAGAGGCGGCGCTGCAGAGCCGGCTCGATGTCTTTGCGGATCCCGTTGCCGCCGAGAGGCAGTGGCCCGCCCGTCTCCTCGTGCCACCACTCTCCGAGGTCGACGACCTTGGTCAGACCCTGATCCTGGAAGGTGAGCTGTCCTTCGTGGATGACGACGCCGGCCGCGACCTCGCCGGCCGCGACGACGTCCAGGATGCGATCGAAGGCGACGATTCGGGTCTCGACCTCGGGCTGCCACAGTCTGAGCGCCAGATGCGCCGTCGTCAGCTCGCCCGGGATCGCCACCTCGATTCCACGCAGATCTTCGCGGACGAGCGCCTTGGGCGCCACCACCACCGGACCGTAGCCGTCGCCGAAGCTGGCGCCGGACGGCATCAAGGCGTAGCGGTCGGCCAGGTAGGCGTAGCCGTGAACCGACAGCGCGGTGATCTCGTACTTGCCCTCGAAGGCCGCCTGATTGAGGGTCTCGATGTCGCTGAGAACATGGCTGATCTCCAGCCCTTCGGTGTCGAGCAAACCCTGCGTCAGGGCGTAAAACATAAAGGCATCGTCTGAGTCTGGACTGTGCGCGATGCAGATAGGAATCAAGCGACTCATAGGCGGCGCAGGCTATCAGAACCCTGCCGAAATCAGGTGCTGAGTCGACTAGAATGTGCTCGAGCTTACCGTGCTTTCGATCCCTACCTGGAGGACAGGATGACCGCGACTCCCGTTGCGCCCGCAGGCACTGATCCGAGCCTGTCGAGTTCCCTCGCCGACGTCAGGCTCCGTGCCTTCCTGCCGCTGCTCTACGTTGCCTGGGCCGACGGCGATCTGAGCGCCGACGAGATTCGGGGCATCTGCGGCGCCGCCGACTCGGCCGAGGGCAAGGACGAAGACTACTGCCATGCACTGGGGCGCTGGCTCGACCCCGAGCAGCCGCCGAGCGCCACCGACCTGCAGGCACTGTTGGCCGCCATTCGCGCGTCTGCGGCCGAGCTCTCGAGCGCAGAGCGCCGCTCGCTGACGGCCCTGGGCGTCGAGCTCGCCCGCGCCGGCGGTCGGGAGATCAAGCAGAGCGAGCGCGCAGCACTAGAGCGGGTGGAAGACGCGCTCGGGGTCGTCGGCCATGAGGTGTCGCGACGGCTACTGAGGCCGGAGCGGCCAGCTCCGGTGACGGATCAGGCCACACCGAGCTTCGACGTCGGCGCGCTCCAGGAGCTGCTCGACCACCCCAACGCCGAGACACGACAGCGGCTGCGAGCTCTCCTCAGCGCGAAGGAGTTCGCCTACGCCTA
The DNA here is from genome assembly GCA_027296385.1 of Acidobacteriota bacterium. Lineage (GTDB taxonomy): Bacteria > Acidobacteriota > Thermoanaerobaculia > Multivoradales > JAHEKO01 > CALZKB01. The sequence continues at coordinate 10,187 of JAPUJD010000179.1, forward strand.
CGACCTGCCGAAGCGGGAGTACCGGGAGAAAGTCCTCGTCTGGTGCCGCCGGCTCGCTGACGAGGGCTACGGCAGCCTCGGCCTGCCCATGGCGTTTGGCGGCGCCGACGACGCGCCCGCCTTCCTCGCCGCTTTCGAGACCCTGGCCAGCCACGACCTCAGCCTGCTGGTCAAGTTCGGAGTGCAGTTCGGGCTCTTCGCCGGCAGTATCCACCAGCTCGGGACCGAGCAGCACCACCGGGCGTACCTCGAGGACGCCGGGAGCCTCGAGCTCCCCGGCTGCTTCGCCATGACCGAGACTGGCCATGGCTCCAACGTGGCCGAGCTCGAGACCATCGCCCGCTACCACAGGGAGAGCGACGAGTTCGAGATCCACACGCCAAACGAAGAGGCCCGCAAGGACTACATCGGCAACGCCGCCTGCCATGGCCGCCTGGCGACCGTCTTCGCCCAGCTCGAGATCGGCGCCGAGAGCCATGGTGTGCACGCCTTCGTAGTGCCGATTCGCGACCGGGATGGCAACCCCGCGCCCGGCGTCACGATCGAGGACTGCGGCGACAAGCTCGGGCTCAACGGAATCGACAACGGACGGCTCCGGTTCGACCGCGTGCGGGTGCCGCGGGCCAACCTCCTCGATCGCTTTGCCCAGGTCGACGACAAAGGGCGCTATTCGAGTGCCATCGCCAGCCCCACGAAGCGCTTCTTCACCATGCTCGGAACCCTGGTCGGAGGCCGAGTGAGCGTCGCCCTGGCAGCGCTGACAGCGGCCAAGTCGGCGCTCACGATCGCTGTGCGATACGCCGAGAGAAGACGCCAGTTCGGTCCCGGCGGCGAAGCGGAAACTACCCTGCTCGACTACCGCACGCACCAGAAAAGGCTGTTGCCGCGCCTGGCCAAGACCTACGCCCTTCACTTCGCACTTCGGCATCTGGCTCACCGCTACTTGCACGGTTCGGAAGGCACACGCCGCGAGACCGAAGGCCTGGCGGCCGGCCTCAAGGCGCTATCGACCTGGCATGCCACCGACACCATCCAGGCCTGCCGCGAGGCCTGTGGCGGCCAAGGCTACCTGGCAATCAATCGGTTCGCCGCCCTCAAAGCCGACACCGACGTGCTCACCACCTTCGAGGGCGACAACACGGTGCTCCTGCAGCTGGTGGCCAAGGGGCTTCTGTCGCGCTACAAGAAGCAATTCGGCGACATGACCTTCATCGATCTGCTGCGTTTCGCCGCCTCCCAGGCCGGGACCACCGTCAGCGAGCTCAACCCGATCATCACCCGCAACACCTCCGCCGAGCACCTGCGCGGAGCCCAGTTCCAGGGCGACGCCCTGCGTTGGCGAGAGGATCACCTGCTGAGCACCCTCGCCCGGCGGTTGCGCCACCGGCTCGAAAACGGCACCGACAGTTTCCGCACCCTCATCGAGTGCCAGGATCATGTCGTGTCGCTAGCCAAGGCCCACACCGAGCGCATCGTCTTCGAGCAGTTCAGGCGGGCCATCGACGAGCTCGAGGAACCCGCCCTGGCGGCGGTACTCGAACCCCTGGCGTCACTCTACGCTCTCGAGAGCATCGAACAGGATCGCGGCTGGTTCCAAGAGCACGGCTACATCGAGGGTGTCAAGGCCAAGTCCATCCGCAAACAGGTCAACGCGCTGGCGACCGAGATCCGCCCCGACGCGCGGGCTCTGGTCGACGCCTTCGGTATTCCGGATGCACTGTTAGCCGCGCCGATAGCGATCTAGGGTGCTGCCGAAACGCCCTCGCAGGCGGCCCGCGACGGACTCATGAGTTACTCGCCACAGCTGAATACGCTTTCTGTCGTACAATCCGCCAAAGGAGGCCGGCGTGAGCTTTCTACCAAGAGTCAAGGACAAGCGGCGCTTCGTTCGTGTCGGGGTGCGGCACATCGTCTCCTTCGCCCACCTCTCCGACGGACTCCCGAAGGAGCCGATGAGCGGACTCGGCCGAACCCTGGACGTAGGAGCCGGCGGCGCGCGCTTGGAAACCGACCGACCGCTCGAGATCGGCGAGCACCTGGTGCTCGAGATCGCGTTGGGGTCGCAGATCGTCCACGCCGAGGCGACGGTCGTCCACGTCAGCTCGACCACGCCGGACATGGTCGCCGCCGGTCTAGCTTTCGACCGCATCCCGGCACCGGATCGAGAAACGCTGACCGCACTCGGATTCTAGGGGCTTGCTGAAGAACCCTCGCGGGTCGCTGCTAGTCGGGTCTGATCGGACTCAGCGGGGCATCTTCGACGACGACGCCGAAACCCTTGGCGAGCCACGCCTCGAATCCTCCGTCGATCTGCACGACGAAGCGTAGGCCACGGTCGATGAGGAATTGCGCCGCCTGGATCTGACCCACGCTGCCGTTGCCGTCGTAGATCAGCACCGTGTCCTGGTCGGAGAGGTCGAGCAAGGGCCACAGGTAGCCCAACTCGAGTAGCGGGGCCGATACGGCCCGCTCCAGGTGCCCAGCCGGCGCGAGGTACTCGTCGAAGAGTCGCACATCGAGTACCACCAGCTCCGGGTTGTCGCGCAGCATCTCGAAGCCGACGCCGGGGTTCACCATGCGGTAGCGCGGCCGCGCCTCACCCCCCGCTCCGCTACAGGCGAGCCAGAGGACCGAGAGCAGCAGTGTGCAGCCGGCCCGAAGCCGCATCATCGAGCGTCGGCGCAGCTTCGCGCACGACCTCGCCGGCAGCGCGAGCCCGAGCCGGTCCATGGTGTCAAGCGTCGGCCGCGCCGACTGCACCGCTGAACATGCCTGGGTGATAGGGCGTGATGCGACCCTCGAAGGCCGAGGCCGCCACGGTCAGCGGCGACGCCAGGTAGAGACGGCCGGGACCGGAGCGACCCTTATAGTTTCGATTGATCGCCGAGACGGTGACCTGGTCGGCTCGGTCGGAAACGCCGGGACCGCAACCGATGCAGGCCCCGCAGCCGGGCTGGATCAAGCGCACGCCGGCGCGCTCGAAGGTCTCGAGAAAGCCGGCGCGCCGACAGTAGTCCTCGACTTCCTGCGAGCCGAACTGAATGAAAAACTCGACCCCCTCGGCTACTCTCCGGCCCGCTGTGACGGCCTCCACCACCACCTGATGGTAGAACTTCAGGTCGTCGATCTTGCCGGCCGTGCAGCTGCCGCCGTAGGCGATGTCGATGGCGACCTCGCCCAACTCGTCGATGTAGGCACCGTTCGTCGGATCCGACGGAATGCCGT
>JAPUJD010000018.1 GCA_027296385.1 Acidobacteriota bacterium
ACCTTCCGAGAGGCCCCGTCCCTGCGTTGTCATCTGTTGTGAGCAGTTGTCGTCAGTTGATGCTCCCTGGTCTCGAAAACCAGCGAGCCTTCACGGGCGCCGCGGGTTCGAATCCTGCCCCCTCCGCCAAGCGGGCCTTATCTCATCAGCGAGGCGGCCGAGCCAGCTCCTGCAGCTGTTCGAACCAGTTGAGCACCACCTTGATCTCGGTTGCCACGCCCCAGGTTTTGTCCGGCGCGATCATCACGAACCCTTCGCCATCCGGGGACGGGTGGAAGTCGGGAGACCACCAGAGGCCGCCGTACTGGCTCACCTCGAAGAGGGCCCTCGGGGTCTCGGCCCGAAACTCTGGTTCCGTTCTGATCCCCACTTCCATCATCCGGCCCTCGAATTCGTAGTAGATCCTCCGACCGTCTGGTCCCCACCCGGCGAGAGCGAGGGTGTCTCCAGCAGACACCTGATGTCTTTCACCGCCTTCTGGGAACCGCTGGACGTAGATCGCCCAATGCCCGGTCTCGTCGGAGGCGTAGGCGATCCAGTCACCATCGGGAGAGAGCACCCCGTGTAGCTCATTGGCCTCGGTCGTCAGGAACGGCCGCGGCTCGGCTCCGCCGTCGTCGTCGAGGGACAGGTAGAAGATGTCTTTTGAGGAGCCCACCGCCCACTTCGTGAGAACCAATACCTTCCCGTCGGGCGTCCACGAAAGGGGCCACAGCCATTCGCCGGGCTGCTGGGCCTCGAGAAGAGGCTCGGGCAGGCTGCTCCCGTCCGCCTGCTGGCGAAAGATGCTCCAGCTTGAGGGCGGCTCGCTGGTCTCGGCCGCAAAGACGACGCTCCGACCGTCCGGGTTCCACAGAGGGAGGCTCCGTCGGCCTTCGCCCGCCAGCCTCGTCGACAGTCCGCTCGAGACATCCAGGATCCAGATACTCGACTCGCCGAACTCGGAGATCGTGACCGCGAGGCGCTGCCCATCGGGTGAGAAGCGAGCGTACTCATATCCTCTCGGGTCTCCCGCGACCACCTCGCTCCCTCCCTGGAAGTTGGTGTAGACGAGTCGACGTCGCGGTGCGTGCCCACCGGGGACGAATGCGACCGTTCCCGCGTCCGAGACGGCGAGGTGCAGCACACCACCCGGGTCCCAGAAGATCGGCTCGGGAATCGGAACCGACGGCCCCACTATTCTCCGGCTCTCGAGGTCGAAAGGAGCGACCTCGACGCGACCGCCCCGTCCGTAGATGAGGTGTCCCGAAGGCAGGTAGCGGGGGGCCGCAGCATTCTCGGTCACGACCCGGGTCTCCCCGGACGCGAGGTCGAGGACCTCGATCCGAGCTGACGCGGCCGTGAACCCGCCCCTCCAGGACGAATACAACACGGCTCCACCGTCCGGAAGAAACGTCGGCATGGTAAAGGAGGTGGTCCCGTCCTCCAAGTCCGTCGGTATGAGCAGCTCGGGCTCCCCGCCCGCCTCCGAGACGGCCCACAACCCTGATCGGTCGCCCCGCGAGAAGACGATTCGCCCGTTCGGGCCCCATGTGGCTCCCCACGCGTTCGGTGCATCACATAGGACCTGCGGCACACCTCCGCTCAGCGCCACCTTCTTGATCTGGCCGGCGGAGTAGTCCCAGAAGCCTACCCAAGAACCGTCCGGTGAGAAGAACACAGAGCGCGCGTTCTCGGTCCCCGAGATCGGGGTGAGCTCGAACCGTTTCAGGGAGCGCTTGAACAGCATTCGCTTACCGTCTTGCGTCCCCACGAAAACCAGCCACTGACCGTCCGGTGAGAGGTCCACGCCCGGACGCAGACCATCCGCATCGATGGAGACTCCCGGCGGCATGCTCACCCCTACACGCACGGCGCCCGGTGGGGCGCCTGCCGGAGCTTCGAGAAGCCGCCAAGTGATCCATGCGGCCACCAGGCCGACTCCGATCGCCGCCGGGAGCATCCACCAAGCAGTGCGCATCCGCTCCCAGAAGTTCGCGCTGGACGCGGCTCCTTCGACCATCTCTTCATCCGGCTCGGATAGAGCCTCCTGCAGCTCGATCCGCGCGTCAGCGATAGCGTGTAGACGCTGCCGAAGATCCTTTTGCAGGCAACGGCGAAGGAGCTCGCGGATGCGCCACGGAGTCGCTTCGGGAAGCTCAGCCCATTCGATGTCCCGTTCGATGATGGCCGCCAGGATGTCGGCCACCGTGTCTCCAGAGAACGCTGGCCGGCCAACCAACATCTCGTAGAGGATCGCCCCGAAAGCCCAGATGTCCGCGCGCTGGTCGAGCACCTCGCCGCGGGCCTGCTCGGGGCTCATGTAGGCCGCAGTGCCGAGAATCACTCCGGCACGGGTCATTTGGGCCGTCAAGGTCGGCGAGCGGGTGAGATCGGCATCGCTTACTTCTGGCTCCCGGGCCTTGGCGAGGCCGAAGTCGAGAACCTTGACGGTGCCGTCGGGAGTCACCATCACGTTGGCGGGCTTGAGGTCCCGATGGACAATGCTCTTCTGATGGGCTGCCTCGAGGGCTTCGGCGATCTGGAGAGCGATTGTGATCACATCGTCGACGGGAATCGCCCCACGGGCGATCCGCTCCGCCAGGGTCTTGCCTTCAACAAGCTCCATCACGAGGAAATGAGTACCTTCGATCTCCTCGACCTGGTGGATGCCGGCGATGTTGGCGTGGCTGAGCGACGCCAGAACCTGGGCCTCGCGCTCGAATCGTGCTAGCCGCTCCGGGTCTCGCGTAAAAGCTTCTGGTAGAACCTTGACCGCCACCTCGCGCCCGAGCTTTGTGTCCTCTGCCCGATACACCTCGCCCATGCCGCCTTCACCGAGCTTGTCGGTGACCTTGAAGTGCGCCAGTGTCCTACCGATCAAAGTCCTCGGATTCTATCTGTCGTGGTGCGTTCCTGGTCCGCTAGACCCAACTCCTCACCACTCTCACCACGCGCGCCAAACGGACGAACGACGATCGAAACTACGACCAACGGCCTAGGAGGCCGGAACCCAAACACTGAGTAAGTCTCTTTCCTTCAGTAGCTTGTAGCTACTCCAATAACGCGGTGGTTCCCTACCCGGTTCCCTGGAAGTTCGGTCTTCGGCGAGAAAAGAGCGGCCGCTAGTGCCCGGTGGTCGGCACACCGGCTGGGCGATACAAGCTGCTGCCAGAAGAAGCCCGGCGTTTTCGAGCGTAGACCTGCGGGAAACACACCTCACCCCAGGGAGCACTCTATTGTTGACTCCTGCTAGGTTCTCGCAGGGTTAGTTGAAAAAGGGAATGGAGCGGGAGACGGGAATCGAACCCGCGACCAACGGCTTGGAAGGCCGAGACTCTACCACTGAGTTACTCCCGCATCCGACGGCGGACTCTACCATTCAGCGGCAGGAACGGCCGCCCGGCACTGTGCTGGAGCCACCGGCCAAGGTGCGTGATACCGTCGCCCGGCCTCGCCCCCCGGCATCGGTGTACACGTCGAAGCGTGGCGAGGTCACATCGGCTCGATCGACGGCTTCGAGCGCTTGCAAACCCTCTGCGATCCGCACCCTGAGCAGCTCGATCCGCTCGTCGGTGAGCAGGTCTCGAGCGTGAGCTCGGCCTACCGCTCGGCATCCGGCTGTTCGGTGAGCCCGTGAGTGTCGATCAGATAGAGCAAGCTCGCCATGGCCGCCGTTCCCAGTTCCAGTTCTCGCCGGTTGACCTTGTCGAAGGTGTCGTTGTCGCTGTGGTGAAAGTCGAGATAGCGCTGGGTGTCCGTGCGGAGATCGAAGGTGGGTGTTCCGAGGAGTTCGTTCAGGACCCAGATCTCGGGTCCTCCACCGCCCTCGGCGACATAGTGGACGGTGTTGTCGGTATCGAAGTACTCGAGCCAGGATCTGACCCGCTCGACCATGGCGGGCGGCCCCTCGACGCCGAAGCCACGCGGGGTGAAAGCACCGGCGTCGGTCTCGATGGCGGCGTAGTGCTTCTCCCCCTTCTTCAACGCCTCTTCCGCATAGACCTGGCCGCCGCGAAAGGGCTGTCCGACCAGGTACTCTTCGTTGGCGAACATCACTACGCGAACGCTGCGTCGGAACTCGTAGCCCAGCTCTTGGAGAAGGTAAACCGCCTCGATCGACTGCATTGAGCCTGAGCCGTTGTCCTGCGCGCCTTCACCCACGTCCCAGGCGTCGAAATGGGCTCCGATGGTGATGTATTCGTCCGGATGGACGCTGCCCTTGAGCTCACCGATCACATTGTGGGAGACCTGGTCCTCACGCTGCCGACAGTTCATAAGGATCGAAACCCGCAGCTGGGGAGATGCTGAGAGCAACAATGAAAGACGGTTGGCGGCGCGCACACTGATGGCGGCGGCAGGAATCTGCCGCACGCCCTCCTCGTAGCGAAGCCCGCCGGTGTGTGGGTAGTCGTCGTCGAGGAATGAAAGTGAGCGGACGAGGACCGCTACTGCTCCGAACCGGCCCGCCATGGCGGCACCCGACACGCGTTGATCGGCAGCGCCCATATAGGCTTCGAAGTGCCTGACCCTCCCCTGGTCCAGGGCTCTGTTGAAGAAAACAATGCGGCCCTCGATTCCGGTCTCACCGAGAGCCTCCACCTGTTCGAGCGAGTCGACCTCGATGACCGGGGCCTCGAGACCCCCGACAGGCGTGCCGACAGAGCCGCCCAGAGCGAGAGCGCTCAAGGCTTCAGTCCGCCCATCGACGGCGACCTCCACCACCATCGTGTCTCCCCTCTCCCAGTAGGGAACCATCACCTCCTGCAACCGCACCTCGAGCCCCCTCTCCTCCATCACTGTCTTGACCCAGCGATTGGCGGCCTCGGATTCCGGAGATCCACTCAGGCGATGGGGATATCGCAAGCACAGCTCGCGCAGGAGCTGATGAGTTCGCCCCTCAGCCAGCGCAGTGCGGAAGATCTCGCTCACCATCTCCCGGTCGTCGGCGACCGCTCCGGCCGCAAGCGCGAAGAGACAGGCCAGGCACCAGGCTGCCGGTACGGCACCACTGCGTCTTTTCATCTCGACTTCCCCCCTGGCAAGGACGGGCACCTTGGGCTCCCGATGGCGCGAGCGACCCAGAACAATCGGCGACCTCAGCATCACGTTCAGTGTACGTGAAGAGGACGCAGCACACATCTGAGCCCCCCGACAGACGACCCCGAAAAGCCTCATGAGGAAGTCTAGAAACAGAGCTTGATGTATGAACCTCGGCCCGCGATGAAGAATCTCACCCCGAATGCAGCGGCGAAGCCCGAGCTCCGACGCGACATCGGATGACACTATCGTCGAGAAGCATGGTGGAGGCGGATGGATTCGAACCACCGTAGGCTTACGCCGGCAGATTTACAGTCTGCTGCCTTTGTCCACTCGGCCACACCTCCGGGAACTCACGATTTCTCAAAGACTCCACTCGGGATTTGGAGCCGGCACCCGGATTCGAACCGAGGACCTGCTGATTACAAGTCAGCTGCTCTAGCCCCTGAGCTATGCCGGCCAACCGCTCCGGGCCGCCGGCCGAGCGGTGGCAGAGTGTAGCGAGTCGTCCTGCCGCTCGCAAGGCGGTCTCCGCCTGCCCCCCTCCGGTGCCTGCCCGCACGGCCGGCCCAGAGCAACAGCCCTCACGCTACTGCGGCGTCCGGCGCTGGCGCAACGCCTCGAAGAGCAGACCCGCGGTCGCCGTGGCGACGTTGAGCGACTGCACCTTGCCCTGCATCGGCAGCGCGACGAGGCGGTCGCAGATCTTGCGCGTGCGCGCTCGCAGGCCGCTCTCTTCGCCCCCCATGCAGAGCAGGATCTTGCCCGTCAAGTCGACGTCCCAGCAAGGCTCGCCGCCCGAGTCGGCGCCGTAGATCCAGTAGCCTTGATCGCGGTAGCGCTCGATCGCGGCCGCGGTGTTGGGGATGCGATCGGTGGTCAGCCACTCGGCGGCCCCAGCCGAGGCCTTGACGACCGCGGCGGTCACCGGGGCGGAGCCGCGATCGCGAATCAACACTCGACCGACCCCGGTGGCCTCGCAGACCCGGAGCAGGGCGCCCAGGTTGCGCGGATCCTGGATATCCTCGACCAGGACCACGAGCTCGGGATCACCCGCCGACGCAGGGGAGTCGGCGACGCTCAGATGGGCCGCGAAGCCATTGTGCACGCCCTCGACCCGGCGGGACAGCTCGGAGGCGCGGACGCGTTCGAGCGGCACCCGCTGGCGTGAACAGAGGCGCTCGATCTCCTCCGCCCGCCGACCGGCCCGACGCTCGGCCATGAGCACCCGGTCGACCTCGTGCGGGCGGTGACGCAGGGCCTCGCGCACCGGGTGGAAACCGTATATCAACATTCGATCAGGGCCACCGCCAGCGCCGCCATGCCTTCCTCGCGCCCGACGAAGCCGAGGCGCTCGTTGGTCGTCGCCTTGAGGCCGACCGCGCCCGGTTCGATCCCGAGAATGCCGGCCACGCGCGCGCGAATACTCTCGCGGTAGGGCGCGATCTTCGGTGCTTCGGCAATCAGGGTCATGTCGCAATTGACGACGTGCCAGCCCTCGGCCGACAGGAGGTCCACGATGCGGCGCAGCAGGTCGCAACTGTCGGCACCCTTCCATTCGGGCTCGCCGGGCGGGAAGAAGCTACCGAGGTCGCCCAAGGCGGCGGCGCCCAAGAGCGCGTCGCCCAGCGCGTGCAGGAGCACGTCGGCGTCGCTGAAACCGTCGAGCCCCTTGGCGAACGGGATGCTCTCGCCGCCCAGAATGAGCGGCCGCCCCTCGACGAGCGGGTGGATGTCGTACCCCTGACCGATGCGCAATCCCATGATCAGGCGATGCTATCCGCTAGGGGCCTGCTGCAAAGCCCCCAGGAGGGCCGCGACCACCACGAGGTCGCTCTGCCGAGTCAGTTTCGGATTCGGATGGCGGGCGGCAACGGCCGCCAGGCGAACGCCGGGCAGGCGCTCGACGGCACTCGCCTCGTCGGTGCCGACGAAGCCGGCTTCGGCGGCCTCGCTCAGGGCGCGCTCGAGAAGCTGGCGCGGGAAAACCTGGGGGGTCTCCGCCCGAAACAGGAACGCGCGATCCACCGTCGACTGGATCTCGTCGGCTGCAACCAGCTTCAGGGTGTCGCTGACCGGGCGCCCGAGCACCGCGCCATCGCACCGACCGGCCGCCTCGACGCAAGCCTGGACATCCGCCGGCGCCACGGCCGGTCGCGCACCGTCGTGGACCAGCACCAGCTCCTCGGGGTCGGCCGGGCAGGCGGCGAGGCAGAGCTCTACCGAGGCCTGGCGGCTAGCGCCGCCCGCAACGAAGAGAACCCTCTCATCCTTCACCAGCTCACGCGCACGCTCGATCTGGCTCGCCGGCACGGCTACCGTGAGCGATGTCACCCCGGCGCTGAGCAGGCGCTCGAGTGTCCAGGACAGGATGGGCCGCCCGGCGACCAGAGAGAACTGCTTCGGCCGAGCGCCGCCGAAACGCTCCCCTCGGCCGGCTGCCGGCACGAGACCGTGGACCATGATGCCTCCCCGCGCCGGTCAGACGGTGAGGATGTCCTTCTCCTTGTTCTCGAGCGTCTTGTTGGTCTCGGCAATGTAGTGATCGTGGAGCTTTTGCATCTCGTCCATGCCGCGATGCTCTTCATCCTGGCCGATCTGCTTCTCTTTCTCCATCTCCTTGAGCTGGTCATTGCCCTCGCGCCGAGCCTGGCGGATGGTATTGCGAGTTCCCTCGGCGAAGTCGTGCGCCCGCTTGACCATGTCCTTGCGTCGCTCTTCCGTCAGCTGCGGGATCGGAATCCGCACCACCTTGCCGTCATTCGAAGGATTGAGGCCGAGCTCCGCTGACATGATCGCCTTCTCGATCTCGCCGATGACCGACGGATCGTAGGGCTGCGCCACGATCAGAGTCGGGTCGGGCACCGACAGATTGGCCAGCTGGCTCAGCGGCGTCGGCGTGCCGTAGTAGTTGGCCTGGACCCCGTCCAGGATCGCCAGCGACGCACGGCCCGTTCTGAGATGCTTGAGATCGTCGTGGAAGTGGTCCACCGCGTGCTTCATCTTGAGCTCGATTTCACGGAACAACTCGTTCATTGGACCTCCTGTTCAGGCTAGTGCATCGCCCCGGAATTGCCGGCGCACCGAGAGTGCCGAGGCGCGCGCTGAGCAAGGTTCACTAGCTTACCGTCGTGCCGATCTTCTCGCCGCAGACGACGCGGCGAATATTGCCGGCTCCGCCGAGATCGAAGACGACAATCGGAATGTCGTTGTCGCGACAGAGGCTGATGGCAGCGGTGTCCATGATCCTGAGATCCCGCGCCAAGACATCCTGGTAGCTCAGCTCGGTGAGTTTCGTCGCTGCCGGATCTTTCTGCGGATCGGCGGTATAGATTCCGTCGACGTTGGTCGCTTTGAGCAGTGCATCGACGTGGATCTCGTTGGCGCGCAGAGCCGCCGCGCTGTCGGTCGTGAAGTACGGATTGCCGGTCCCGGCTCCGAAGATCACCACCCGGCCCTTCTCCAGGTGGCGGATGGCGCGGCGACGAATAAACGGCTCGGCCACCTCCCGGATGGTGATGGCCGTCTGCACGCGGGTCGGCACCCCGATCTTCTCCAGCGCGTCCTGTAGCGCTAGCGCGTTGATCACCGTGCCGAGCATGCCCATGTGATCGCCCGTGACCCGGTCGATGCCCTTGTGACTGGCGGCGAGCCCACGGATGATGTTGCCACCGCCGATCACGATCGCCACATCGACGCCCAGATCGTGCACCGTCTTGATCTCCTCACCGAGGCGAGCCACCACGGCCTCGTCGATGCCGAAGGACTGCGCGCCCATGAGCGCTTCGCCCGAGAGCTTCAGCAGGATGCGATCGTAGACGGCGGCGTCGCTCATGATCAGCCCATCTGCGCGGCGACTTCGGCAGCGAAATCGTCTTCGCGCCTGGCCAATCCCTCACCCAGCTTGAAGCGTGCGAAGCGGCGAAGCTGGATGTTTTCGCCCAAGCGCGCCACGGCCTCGGTGACGACGTCGTGCACCGTCTTGTCCGGGTCCTTGATGAAGGCCTGGTCGAGCAGGACGTTCTGGGAGTAGAACTTTTCCATCTTGCCGTCGACGATTCTATCGACAATCTGCTCCGGCTTGCCCGACTCGAGAGCCTGAGCTCGGAAAATCTCGCGCTCCTGCGCCAGCGTCTCCTCGGTGACCTCCTCGCGGCGCGTGAACCGAGGATCGGCCGCGGCGATGTGCATGGCGATGTCGCGCACCAGCTGCTGAAAATCCTCGGTCCGAGCGACGAAATCTGTCTCGCAGTTGAGCTCGACGAGCACACCGATCTTACCGCCGGCGTGAATGTAGGAACCGACCACGCCCTCGGCCGCGGCGCGGCTCGCCTTCTTGGCGGCCGCCGCCAAGCCCTTCTTGCGCAGGTAGTCCACCGCCTTGTCGACGTCGCCGTCGGCCTCCTGCAGGGCCCGCTTGCAGTCCATCATGCCGG
>JAPUJD010000180.1 GCA_027296385.1 Acidobacteriota bacterium
CCCTCGACCTGGCTGCTACTGAAGGTAGCCGAGCGACTTCAGCTGTTCGATGGTCTCAGCCGCGACCTCGGTCTCTTGACGCGTATCCCCGGTGTCGATCTCCACCTCGAACGAGTCGGGCCGCCACCAGGCGTAGAGCTCGCTCTTCAGGCGCTCGAAGACCTCGGGCTCACGTTCCAGCAGATTCTTCGTCTCGCCGGGGTCCACTATCAGATCGTAGAGCGCGTAGGGCTGCTTGCGGCCGCCGATGAAGCGCTGCGCCGAAGCGTACGGCGCGAAGATGAGCTTGTGGCGTCGATCGCGGACGATTTTCTGCCACCGGCCGCGGGTAGCGTAGCCTGCCTCGGCATGGCTGAAGCCATTCTCGTCTCCCGCCTCTCCGCGTAACCGTGGCATCAGCGATCGGCCCTGCATCCACTCGCCGTCCGGCAGCGAGATGCCGGCGAATTGCAGGATCGTCGGCGTGACTCCTAGAAGCTCGACCGGCTCGAGGTCGACCCGTGGTTCGAAGCGGCCTGGAAAATGGAAGATCAGCGGCACGTGCAGGCAGGTCTCGAAGCTGAAGCGACCGTGATCGAAGAAGTACGAATGCTCGCCAAGAGACTCGCCGTGGTCCGAGGTGAAGACGGTAAGGGTGTTGTCCATCAGCCCACGCCGCCCCATGTCGTCGAGCAATAGGCCGAGCTGGTGATCGGTGTAGGCGATCTCCGCGTCGTAGAGGGCCACGTAGTAGCCGAGGTCGGTCCGGCCATCGAGCACCTGGCGCCGGCCGATCCCGCCCATCTGGCGCCGAGCTCCGGCCGAGACCTCGATCTCCTGGAGCCGCTCGTATACGTCGTCGGCGATGAAAAGGGCGCTCCACTCGGCCGGCGGCTCGTAGGGAAAATGCGGGTCGAGGTAGTGGAGCCAGAGGAAGAAGGGCTGCTCGGGGTCCAGGCCGTCGATGATCTTGCTCGCTTCCCGGTTGACCACCTCGGCCGTGTTCGGCACCAAGTCGTCCTGCGGGTCCAGCTTCCAGGTCTCGACGTAGCTGTCGAAACCCTGGTCGAAGTGGAAATCGCTGCCCACCGCCCCGTTGGAGACCACGGCGTGGGTACTGTAGCCGCGACGCTGCAGGCTCTCGGCCAGCATCAGAAACCCGGCCGGCAAGGGCGTGCCGATCCGGCGCACGATGCCGTTGTCCTTGCCATAGGTCGAGGTGAAGATCGAGGCGAAGGAGGGTCCCGTCTTCGGCCACTGCGACCACGCTTGATCGAAGCGCACTCCCTCGGCGGCCAGTCGATCGAGCACCGGCGAGGTCGGCCGCCCATAGCCCCAGGCCGAGAGATGGTCGGCCCGCAGGGTGTCGACAGTGATCAGCAGTATGTTGCTCACCGAGCGTCGTGGCGTTTCGCTGCCGGCGCAACCGCTCACGCTCGCCAGCAAACCCGCGCTGAGCGCGGCTGAAAGCCACGCAGTCGACCGGTGAAGGGTTCGAGTTGGTGGTCTCATCTCTGTGGGTAGTATCGGCTGCAGGCCCCCCAGCCAGCCCGAGGCGCGACAACTCTAGCAGCCCCATGTAGACTCGTCGGGCCTCACCCCGCAACGATTTCGAGACCCTCGAAGTTTCCTGAAAGCCATGTTGATCGACCTACGCCAGCTTGCCGGCGGAGAGGAATTCGACGCCGATGTCTGCGTTGTCGGAGCCGGCGCAGCAGGCATTTCTATCGCGCGCGAGCTCGGTGCCACCGGCCACTCGGTGCTCCTGGCCGAGAGCGGCGGCATGCAATACGAGCTGCCGACACAGGCTCTCTACTCGGGCGCCGAGACCGGCACCCTGCTGTCGCCGAAGACGCAGTATCTCGGCACCTCCCGACTGCGCTATCTCGGCGGCACGACCGGTCACTGGAACGGCTGGTGCCGGCGGCTCGATCCGGACGATTTCTCTCTTCGTCCGTGGGTCGACGAGGTCGGCTGGCCGATCTCCCGCGATGACCTCGAGCCCTTCTACGAGCGCGCCGCGCCAATCGTCCAGATCAGCGCCTTCGACTACGACGAAGAGACGGCGGGCGTTGGACCGAAGCTACTGCCCGGCGACGAGGTCTTCGAGACCAGCTACTTCCACCTCAGCCCGCCGACCCGCTTCGGCACCGTCTACCAGGATGAGCTCGAGCGTAGCGATTCCATCCGGGTCCTGCTCTACGCCAACGTTCGCGTTATCGACCTCGACGAGCAGGCGAGCCACGTTAGCGGACTCGAGGTCGTGCGCCTCGACGGCGTGTCCTTCCCGATTCGCGCCCGTCACTTCGTGCTCGCCACCGGCGCCATCGAGAACGCCCGGCTGCTGCTGGCCAATACCGACGTTCAGCCGAATGGAATTGGCAACGATTGGGATCAAGTGGGCCGCTACTTCATGGACCATCCCTTTCTCGAGATGGGCTACATGGCGCTCCCCTACTGGCGCCATCTGCTGCCCAGGAACTACGCCAAGGCGTACGTCAAGAGCCGCGGCAACAGCATCCACGGCATCCTTCGCGTCAGGGCCGCGGTTCAGTCGCGCGAGCGATTGCTCAACGCACTCATCATTTTCCGCCCCTTGCCCAACGCGACGCGACGGCCCCTGGCAACCGCTGTCGCAAAGTTCACCGCTGGCCAGCACGCGCTACGCGGCGAGGCCCTGGCCAAGCCGGGATCGACCTACTACGGCCGCGTGATGGTCCATGGCGAGCAGACCCCGAACCCCGAGAGCAGGGTGCACCTCGCCGATGAAGTCGACGGCCTGGGCATGCGCAAGACCCGGCTCGATTGGCGACTGCGGGATCGCGACGCCCGCAGCCTGGTCGAAACGGCCAAGCTCTTCGCCCGGCGGCTCGGCCTCCACGGCCACGGACGCATGCGCTTCACGGCCAAGGAGCACGACCTGTGGCCGCGCGCCGACTGGAGCTGGCACCACATCGGCACCACTCGCATGCACGACGATCCCAGGCGCGGAGTGGTCAACGCCGATTGCCGGCTGCACGGTATCGACAATCTCTTCGTCGCCGGCAGCTCCGTCTTCACCACCGCCGGCGCCTCCAACCCGACCTTCACGATCGTCGCCCTCGCTCTCCGGCTGAGCGACCACCTGAAGAAGCTGCTCGCCTAGCCTGCATTTCTTACCCAGTTCCGAGCGCGGCTCAGGACCTTGCCCCTTCCAGAGAGCTCGCAGATCTCGGTGGATTTCAGGTGTACGTCGACGCCAACCGCGGGTCGTGGTCGAGATCGACGACGGCGCTACGGCCGCCAGACTTCGAAGTGCTGCACTCGGGCAATGTGCTCGAAGTCTCGATCGGTCGTGACCATGGTCAGCCCATGTCGAATAGCCAGTTGGGCCAATAGGCAGTCGACGGTTCCGGCCTGAACCCCATTGCGCCGACAAGCATTGCGCAGCGCGGCAGCCTCGATGTGATCTGTCCGGTCGGGGGTCAGGAGGGGTAGGGCGGCGAACTTCTCGACAATCAGGTCACGCGCCTTGGGGCCTGCGAAGCCCTGGAGTAGCTCCTGGAGGATGAGCCCGGTGGTGAAGATCGACTCCCCGTCCTCGATCGCCTGCGACAAGAAGTGAACGGCGGGCTCGTTGGACGGTGGGTCTCGGCGCAGGGCGAGGGACCAGACGCTGGTATCGACTAGAAGGTTCAATCGCGAACGCGCTCAGCCTTGTAGTCGTAGCTTGCATCCCACTCGAGGGCACCAAAGAGGTCGAGAAGCCCCTTTTGCTCTCGACGGGCGATGAACTCGCTCAAGGCTAGCGTTACAGCAGCCTTCTTGGTCTTCTTGCCGCTCACTCGGAGTGCGCGATCCAGGAGCTCGGGATCCAGGGCGAGGTTGGTGGCCATGTGTGAACCATCACACAGTTAGCCGCACAAGTCAAGAGGCCAGGGGCCTCCACGCCATGGTAGCGCTCTGGCAGGAGATGAGGTCGCGGGGGCTAGCCGGCGAAGCCGCGCAGCCACCATCCAAAGCCGAGGCCGAGAAGCACCCAACCGAGGATCGCCAGCAGGCGGCGGGCTGGCGCCGGGATCATCTCCTTCCACAGTCCTCCGGCGAAGCCAACCGCCATCTTGGCCTGTGACGGGGGAGCTGGAGCGGCAGGCGCTTCGCCCTCCACCACCGCGCCGGCCGGCGGCGCTTCGACCTGGGCCGCCAGACCGTCGAGACCTTGCTGCGAGACGACCTTGGCGGAGCTCTCCATCAGGCGTTGCCCGACGGCGGCCATTCGTCCGCCGACCTGAGCGTCGATCACGTATGTCAGGATCGTGCCTCCGTCGGCCTCGGCGAGGCTAAGGTCCCCCTCCCCCTTCATGAAGCCGGACGGGCCCTGACCCTTGACCACCATGTGATAGCCGTTGGGCGGATCCACGTCGGAGAGCTCGAGAGAGCCTTGGAACTTGCCTTTCACCGGCCCGATGGCGATGTTGAGCACGCCCCTGAAACGATCGTCGCCGGTGCGCTCGAGCTTCTCGCACCCCGGTAACGTACGGGCGAGGATCTCGGGGTCGAGAAGCGCCTCGAAGAGGCGCTCGCGGGGGACGTTGAAGTGGCGCTCACCCTCGATTTTCATCGCGCTCAGCCTTTCTCCGGCTTGCCTGCCGGGCGGGTCGGTGGCGGCCAGCGGCGCAACGCTCGGCGGGCCACCAAGAGCTGCGCGCTACCGCCCTCGAAGAGCAGCTCGGCAAGATCGACGAACCCTGCGATCGACGCCGCGCCCGAGGTCGCGCCGCACTCTAGCACCTCGAGCGTAGCTCGGCGCACCGCCTGGTCGCTGTGACCGACACCGAGAGCCTCGATCAGGTAGCGCCAAGTTGGGCTCGCCTCACCACGGGCCGCCGCGCGCAGCCAGGCGGCCGACGGAGTCGTCGTATTAGGCGCCACGATCTCGACTGGGCCCGCCAGCCAATCGGCGTCGGAGCGCGCCCAGAGAGCGTAGAAGGCGCCGACCAGATAGTCGTCGCCGGCCGGCGTGGAGCCGGCGCCGAGACCGACGAGATCCAACGCCGAGGCTTCGAGGCGCCCGACATCGCCCAGAGCCAGCGCCTCGATCACCGATCGACCCCGCTCCCACACGGGGGCCAGCACCGCGAAGAGATCGCTGCCCTCACACTCGATCTTGGCCTCGAGCTCGGAGCTCAGGATACCGAGTCGACCCACGACCTCCCGCGGATGCCTCTGCAACAGCTCCCAAGCCGGCCGCCGGGCCGCCGTGAAGGTCGCATCGGAAGCGGGCGAGGGCGCCATCGCCTAGGCTTGCGCCTTCGCCTCGCGCACCAGCTCCCACAGCCGGCTCGGATGGAGGGGGATCTCACGGATCTCGAAGCCCGGGATGTCGAGCGCGTCCTCCAGCGCCTGGGCGAAGAGAGGGCCGACGGGAATCGCTCCCGCCTCGCCGGCTCCCTTGCAGCCGAGCTCGTTGAGCGGCGACGGCGTCTCGACGTGATCGACCTTCATCCTCGGCACGTCGAGGGCCGTGGGCAGAAGAAAATCCATCAACGAGGCGTTGAGCAATTGCCCGGCCTCGTCGTAGACCAGCTCCTCGTAGAAGGCGTTGCCGATGCCCTGGGCAACCCCGCCGTGGATCTGGCCGTCGACGATTAGCGGATTGAGCACCTTGCCGCAGTCGGCCACGACGACGTAGTCCTGAATCTTGACCAGCATGGTCTCGGGGTCGACCTCGAGGATCATGGCGTGCACGCCGCTGGCGGTGGCGCCGCGGTAGGGTCCGAAGTACTGGGTGGCCTCCAAGCCCGGCTCCGTGCCTGGCTCGACGGCGCCGCGGAGCGGATTGGCCAAGCGCGCAATCTCCCGTCGGCTGATGTGGCGTTCGGGGTCGTCGGCGACCTCGACGCCGTCTCCGGCCACGATCAGGTCCCGGACCTCGGCACCGAGGTGTTTCGCGGCCAACGAGAGCATGCGCGAGCGCACCTCCTTGGCCGCCGCGTGCACGGCGTTACCCGCCACCACGGCGCCGCGGCTGGCAAAGGTGCCGCCACCCCAATGGAACTGATCGGTGTCGCCGGTGGTGACCTGGACCTCGGAGACTTCGGCGCCGAGTTGCTCGGCTGCGATCTGCGCCAGCACGGTGTAGTGCCCCTGACCCTGGGTTCCGATGCCGGTCACGACCGAGATCTTGCCAGTCGGCTCGACTTGCACCCGCGCTCCTTCGTAGGGCCCGATGCCGGTACCCTCGACGTAGGCGACGATCCCGATGCCCACTCGTTTGCCTTCCGAGCGCATCTGCGGTTGCTCCTCGGCTAGGAAGCGATCCCAGCCGATGAGCTCCCGGGCTCGGTCGAGCGCGGGCTCGTAGTTGCCGCTGTCGTAGACCAGCGGCGAGGCATCCTGGTAGATCACCTCGTTCTCGTAGGGAAAGGCATCCGGCGGAATGAAATTGCGCCGACGGATCTCGATCCGGTCGATGCCGAGCTCGCGAGAGGCGGCGTCGAGCAGCCGTTCGATGACGAAGACCCCGTGCTGGCGGCCCGCACCGCGGTAGGGCGTGACGATGGTCTTGTTGGTGAAGACAGCACGGAACTCGCTCTCGTAGGCCGGTATGTCGTAGGGACCGAGCAAAGTGCACTGGCTATTGAGCGGCACCGTCAGCCCGTAGGGGTCGTAGGCCCCGCTGTCGTGCAGGAAGGAATCCTTGATGCCAAGAATACGGCCCTCGCGGGTCAGCGCTATTTCGGCGTCGTGGATTTGACCACGCTCGTGGGTGGTCCCGACGAAGTTCTCCGCCCTATCCTCGATCCACTTGAGCGGCCGGTCGAGCTCGATGGCGGCCCAGGGGACCAGCACCTCCTCGGGGTAGAACATCATGATCTTCGGCCCGAAGCCGCCACCGATGAAGGGCGCTATCACCCGGACCTGGGACTCGGACAGCCCGAGCATGCCGGCCAGCCCGTTGCGGATCGGGATCGGCGCCTGGGTCGTGTCCCACACGGTCATCCGCTCGGTCAGGCGATCCCACTCGGCCACGACGCCGCGATTCTCGATCGCGGCAGCCGCTCCGCGGTCGTAGACCAGGCGGCGCTGGATGACGAGGTCGGCCTGTGCGCGGGCGCTGGCATAGTCCCCCTTGCGCTGCGGCACGTAGGCCGCGAGGTTGGAGTCGAGGTCGTCGTGGACCCGCGGCGCGTCCGGTGCCATTGCCTTTTCGAGATCGACCACCGCATCCAGCGGATCGCAGTCGAGGAAGATCATGTCGGCAGCATCCTCGGCCAACGGGCGGCTCTCGGCCACGACCATCGCCACGGGCTCGCCCACATGGCGAATCTTGTCCTTGGCCAGCGGCACCTGGGTACGCTCGTTGAAGGTGGAGCCCTCGACCGGCGGCGGCGGCACGAGGAGGGGACCGGGCTGCCAGTAGTCGCCGAGGTCGGCTGCCGTATAGACCGCATGCACCCCCGGCGCCTCTCGAGCCATGTCGACGTCCACCGCGTTCAGCCGAGCGTGGGCAAACGGACTGCGCAGGAACGCCACGTGCAGCATGCCGGGCCGCTCGACGTCGTCGACAAAGAGCGCGCGGCCGGTCAGCAGCCGCGGATCCTCGTTGCGCTTGACTCGCCGTCCGACGTGCTTCTGGGTCACTCGTCCTCCTCGTCGAGGTACTCTTCGGCGAAGGCCACGAGCGCCTCCTCGAAGATCGCCATCGGCGGGCGAACGAGACCGGCGCCGATCTGGCCGACCCCCGCTTCGCGATGAGCGATGCCGGTGTTGACCCGCGGCGTGAGACCGAGCTCGACGACCTTGCGAATGTCGATGCCGACTGGCGAACCGCGAAAGCCGAGTGGCGGGAGGGTGAAGTGCTCGTGCTCGGCGGTGGTGATCTCGTACATCTCGAGCGTCGCGTTGAGCGCATCCTCCGGCGCACCTCCGACGAAGCTGACGATGGCCGGCGCCGCCGCCATGGCGAAGGCGCCGATGCCGGCGGTCTCGGTAATCGTGCTGTCGCCGATGTCGGGGTTGGCGTCGGCGCTGGTGAAACCGGGAAAGTAGAGAC
>JAPUJD010000181.1 GCA_027296385.1 Acidobacteriota bacterium
CGAGCGCGATTTCCGCGACGCCAAGACCGTGCGCGTCAACGCTTGGGTGCTGTCTCAGACGGAAGCTCGCTGGGCCGCTTTGACCGTGCTGGTGTAGGGTTTCCGATCTCACTGCGATAATCCGATTACCTGGCCGGCAGCCTGAGAGCGGCCCGGACTTCTCACCCGGCTGCGCCGGCCGGGGGTAGAGCGCCGGCCTCGCATCACGTCGGAGCGGCGATACAATACCGGCCGATGGCCCTCCAACGTTACGTCGTCATGGGAGCGGGTGAAGTCGGCTTTCACCTCGCGCGCGCCCTCTCCGCCGAGGGGCACGACGTGACCGTCATCGAGATCGATCCCAGCAAGCGCGAGCGGATCGAGGAGGAGCTCGACGTCCTGGTGATCGCGGGAAACGGCGCTCATCCGCCGGTATTGACCGCCGCCGGAGCCGCGTCGTGCAACCTCTTCATGGCTGTCTCCTCGTCGGACGAGGCCAACCTCGCGGCGGCCTGCCTCGCCAAGCGCCTCGGCGCCCAACGAACAGTGGTCCGCGTCGGCGAGGCCAACGAAGTGATCACCGAGCGCCGGCTGCTGGAAGAGGTCTTCTCGGTCGATCTGCTGCTCTCCACCCAGCTGCTGACGACAACGCGAATCCTCAACCAGATCCGCGGTCACAATACGATGGCGGTGGAGTACCTGGCCGACGGCAAAGTTCAGCTGCGCAAGATCCGCCTGGACGGCGATTCGCCCCTGACCCAGAAACCGCTGCGCGAAGTGGAGATGCCCAAGGACAGCCTCGTGGTCGCCTACTTCCGCGGCAAGCAGCTCACGGTGCCCTCCGGTGACGATCGGGCCGAGCCCGGTGACGACGCCCTCATCCTCGGCACGACGGCGGTCATCGGCGAGGCCGAGCGCCTAGTCTCGAGCAGCCGCGAGGTCGTCGGCACCGTCGTCATCGCCGGCGGCGGGCGCACGGGCCGCACGGTGGCGCAAGCGCTCTCCTCGTTCGACGCCCAGATCAAGATCATCGAGCGCGATCGTACCTGCGCCGAGGAGCTGGCAACCCTGTTCCCCCGCTGTCAGGTAATCCACGGCGACGCGACCGACTTCTCGCTCCTCCAGGTCGAACGCATCGATCTGGCCGACACCTTCGTCGCCCTCACCGGCCATGACGAGTCCAACCTCATGGCCTCACTACTGGCGCGCGACCTCGGAGTACCGCAAGAGTTGGCGCTGGTTCATCGGGCGGAGACTTCGCACCTGTGGCGTCGCCTCGGCCTACACCATGTGTTCAGCCCGCGGGCGCTGGCCTACGCGCGGATTCGCGAGTACGTCGAAAGCGGCTACAGCGCCAATATCGTGTCGCTGCAACGCGGGGCGGCAGTCGTCATCGAGCGCCAGCTCGCCAGCGCCAGTCCCGCGGCCGGCGTGACGCTGGCCGAGATGGCGGCCCCGCGGGGGTTGATCGTCGGCGCCGTCGTCCGGGGCCGCAAGGTCTTCGTGCCCCGGGGCAGCGACCGCCTCGAGGTCGGCGATCTGGTGATCCTTTTCGTCCAGGAGGAGGAGCTCGACACGGTGCGACTCCTCTTCCCCGGTCGCTCAGCGTGAACTTCCGTCCCGCCCTACGCTTTCTCGGCCGGCTGATCCTGCTCCTGGCGGGAACCGAGTTGGCGCCAGCTGTCTGCGCCGCTCTCTACGGCGAATGGCAGGACGTCGGCGCGTTCGGCTGGAGCGCCGCCATCACGGCGGTCTGCGGCATAGCCCTGATCGTCGCCGGGAGCTCCTCCGGCCGCATCTTTCGCCGCGAGGGCATCCTCATCGTCGTCGGCGGTTGGGTCCTAGCCTCGGTTTTCGGCGCCCTTCCCTACTTGCTGACCGGTACCTTCATACATCCTATCGACGCTCTCTTCGAGTCGGCTTCGGGCTTCACCACGACGGGCGCCTCGGTGATGATCAACATCGAGGCGGCGTCGCGGGGCATCCTCTTCTGGCGCAGCATGACGCAGTGGCTCGGCGGCATGGGCATCATCGTGCTCTTCGTCGCGTTACTGCCCCAACTCGGCCCCGGGGCGCGCTTCCTATACAAGCTCGAGGTTCCCGGCCCCACGGCCGAAGCCCTCCAGCCTCATATCCGCGACACCGCGGCCATGCTCTGGAAGATCTACCTCGCCTTCACCGCGGCCGAGACGGCCTTGCTGATGCTGGCCGGACTCGATCTCTACGACGCCCTCACACACACTTTCTCGACCCTGTCGACCGGGGGCTTCTCGCCGCGTAACGCCTCGATTGCCGCCTTCGACTCGCCGTGGGTGCATCTCATCATCATCGCTTTCATGATTCTCGCCGGGGCCAATTTCTCGCTCTTCTACGGCATGCGCCTACGTCAGCGGTGGAACCTCCTGCACGACACGGAGTTCCGCCTCTATGCCTTGATCCTCGGCGCCACGACGCTGGTGGTCCTCATCGACCTGCTGCGCAACGGCGACTACTCCAACCCGCTGCGCGCACTGCTCGACTCGAGCTTCCAGGTGGTGGCGATCATGACCACCACTGGCTTCGCGACCACCGATTTCGACGCCTGGCCCATCCTGAGCAGCCTGCTGCTAGTCATGTTGATGTTCGTCGGTGGCTGCGCCGGCTCGACCGCCGGCTCGATGAAGGTCATGCGCATGGTCATCGGCATCCGCTACGCGATGCGCGAGGTGCGGCTGATGTTCAGCCCCAACACCGTCTTGCGCATCTTCATCGGCGGCAAGCCGGTGCCGGACTCGGTGGTGCGCAGCGTCGCCGGTTTCTTCATCCTGTACCTCACGATCTGGGCCGCCGGCTCGTTCCTGCTGGCGCTCGGCAGCCCTGATCTGGTGACCGCCGCCACGGCTTCCGCCGCCACCCTGGGCAACATTGGTCCCGGCCTCGAGGCAGTCGGCCCGACCCAGAACTACAGCTTCTTCAGCGCCGGGCACAAGGCCCTCATGGTCCTGCTCATGTGGCTCGGTCGACTCGAGGTGTACTCCATCGTCGCGATCCTGACCCGGGCCTACTGGAGGGCTTGATCTCGTGGGCGAGACTACCGGCTCGAGGCAGGCTACGAATGATCTCCTGCTACCCGGGCCGCAACCTCCGCTAACCCACTTCGGCGCCACCCTGCTGCGCCACGTCGTCGTCACCGGTCTACGCTACACGCTCTATCACCTCGGACTGGCGGTGCCGGACAAACCGCCGATCCGGATTCACCAGCTACAGCTCTACCTCGATTCCTCGGCTGTCGAGCGCATGCTGGACGGCCAGCCGGCAGGGCCGGCCGTGGCCGCCGCTCTCGTCGACCCTCTCGGAGTCGCCCCCGCCCGAGAAGTCGGCCCGACCGGCGCCGCCTTCTTTCACCGCTTGCGCCTGCGTAGGGCGCGGCACCGCCGACTTCCGCGACCGGAACAGCTACCCACCAGCTCGACTTCGGCGCTCGAGTATCACTTCCGGTGCCATCTCTCCGCCTGCCTACCGGCACTCAACAACGCGTTGCTGGACGAGGTCCTGACGGTGCTCGAGCGCCGACGGCACCGACGGCGCGGTACCGTCGAACCGGCCCTGGGTGCCGCCGCAGCAGCCTGGGCGGCGGGGCGCAGGACGCGACTCGAGCGCCTGGGCCCGCCCGATCCCTTCACTCCCTCCTGGCTCGCAGAGGTGCCCGCCATCGACCGCGAGGGCCTCTCACACCCAGCCAAACGAGACGCCGGCCGCGGCAGGTTTCGCGAGGTCTACCGCGAGGTCCTCGACGGCCTGCGCTCGACCCTGACCGCCATGGGCGAAGCCGCCCACGCCGACGGGGTGATCGACCAGAGGGAAGATCTGTTCTTCCTCCCCTTCGAGCTCCTCGGCGACCTGGCGGGGTCCGACAAGCCCCCTTGGCTGGACGCCGCGGTGCTGCGCAACCGAGCCGAGTACTTCGGCCTGGTGCGGGCCGCCGACGGCCCGACCGAGGCGGCCTGGAGCGCCTCGCCGCTCAACTTGATGCCCTAGAGTCTCCCGTGAAACGCCCACCACTACGCCCGGAGTTGATGGACGACCCGGCCCTGCCGTTGGCGGACATCGAGCGCGCCTTCACGGATCTGGACCGGGTTCACCGCTGGGTCGGCAACGGAGCTCTCTGGCGCCAGCTCTTGCCGCTGTTGCGCCGCGGTCCCTCCAGGCAGCGGTTGCTCGACGTGGGAGCGGGCAATGGCATGGTGGGAGCCGAGGCCCGCCGCCGTGCCGCTAGAAGCGGAGTCGAGTTGCGTGTCGTCGGACTCGACCGCAAGTTGGCCCACCTCGTCATTGGCCTGCAGCAAGGTTGCGCCCAGGCCCTCGTCGTCGGCGACGCGCTGGCCCTGCCCTTTCGCGATGGCGCGGTCGACGTGTCGATCTCGACCCTCTTCCAGCACCACTTCGACGGCCACGACGGACGTCGGGTCTTGGCGGAGATGCGACGGGTCGTCAGCCGGGCCGCGGTCGTCGTCGACATCCGGCGCTCACGCCTGGGCAGCCTGCTGGGCCGAGGCGTCTTGAAGCTGCTACGCCTGGGGCCGGTGGCCGGCTACGACGGCCCCATGTCGCTGGATCAGGGTTGGACGACGGCCGAGATCAGGGCCGCCGCACCGGAGAGTGTGACCTTCCAGTTGCACCGTCGGTGGCCGTTTCGGTGGTCGCTCCAGCTCGACGCCGAACCGCGCGACGCCGGCGACCCGAAGATGCCGCGCAACGTGGAGGTCAAGGCTCGTCTCAGCGATGTCGCCGGCGTTTGTCGAAGGGCCCGGGCGCTCGCCACCGATGGTCCTCACGAATTCGTTCAGCACGACGTTTTCTTTCACTGTCGGCGAGGCCGTCTCAAGCTCAGACGATTCGCCGACGGCGCAGGCGAGCTCATCGCCTACGAGCGAGCCGACGAGGCCGGACCCAAGACCTCCCACTATCGAGTCGTGCCCTGCGCGGATCCCGACGCCGTCGCCGAGGCCCTCGGCAACGCCCTCGGCGTGCTGGGAGAAGTTCGGAAGCGGCGAACACTGTTCTTGATCGGACGCACACGCGTTCACCTGGACGAGGTCGAGGATCTGGGCAGTTTCCTCGAGCTCGAGGTCGTCCTGGGAGTTGGAGAGCCGGCCGCGGCAGGCGAGGCCGAGATCGCGGCGCTGATGACCGCGCTCGGGGTCGAATCGGCGTGCCTGATCACCGGCGCCTACGTCGATCTGCTGATCGACGACCGGGCGTGATTCGTATACTCGCACTTCCATGACTCTTTCCGTGCTCAGCCTCGCGGCTCGCCCTTGGATCGTCGGCCATCGCGGAGCCGCCGGCGAAGCGCCGGAGAACAGCCTGGAGAGTCTCTTGTTGGCCGTCGAGCAAGGCGCCGACATGATCGAGCTCGACCTCCAGCTGACGGCAGACGGGAGCCTGGTGGCCTGCCACGACTGGACTCTCGAGCGCATGGGGGGCATCGAGCTGACGATCGAGGAGACTCCGCTCGACGCCCTGCGGGAGGTCGAGATCAGCGGCGAGTTCCGCACTCCCCGGGCCCGCCAATTCGTCTCGACCTTGAGCTCGATCCTGGCGCTCCTGCCGCCGGAGATGCCGCTCAACCTGGAGCTCAAGCGACGTCTGGCCGACCCCGCGGTGTTGGCCGCACGGTTGGCCGAAGCCGTCGCGAGTCGCGACCAGCTCTTGATATCGAGCTTCGACTGGCTGTTGCTGGCCGAAGTTCGCCGATGGCTACCGAAGCTGCCGCTCGCTCCCCTCGGAGGCCGAAGCGCAAACCCTCGAGAGTTGATCGCCACCGCGGTCCTGCTCGACGCCTGGAGCGTGCACTGCAGCCGGACCCTCGTCGATCACGAGCTCATGGAGCTAGCCGCCGCACGACCGGTGCTCACCTATACTGTCAACGAGCTCGCCGAAGCGCAGGAGCTCTTCGCGCTCGGCGTCGCCGGTGTCTTTTCGGACTTTCCCGGCCGCCTGCGACGCCAAATCGAAGCAGCATGAGCCAGCAACTCCACTACGCGGTGGTCGACCAGGGCTCGACTCAGACCAAGTGTGCGCTCTGTGACGCGTCGGGTCGCACCTTTGTCGAATTCTCGGAGAAGACATCTCGCAGGGATCGCGACGGAAGGATCGAAGTCGATGCCGAGGCAGTTGGCGCCAGCGTCGAGCGGCTGCTCGAGAAGGTGATCGCCGGCGCCTCGGTGGCAGCGATCGCTCTGACCTGCCAGCGCTCGACCTGCCTGCTCTGGGATCGCGCTAGCGGCCGCGCCCTGACTCCCGCCCTCTCCTGGCAGGACACCAGTCAGACCGCCAGAGCCGAGGCACTGGCGGCCCATGCCGACGACATCGCCGCGCGCAGCGGTCTGCGCCTCTCGCCTCACTACGCCGCGACCAAGCTCGCAGCGCTGCTGGACGAAACGCCTGACGGCCGCGAAAGAGCCGCCCAGGGCGAGATCGTCGCCGGCACTCTCGACGCCTTCCTCATGCACCGCTTGACCGGCACGCCCGCGACCGAGCCGGGTCATGCCGGGCGCTCCCTGCTCTACAACCTCGAGCAAGGCTCCTGGGACAGCGAGCTGTGCCGCCTCTTCGACGTCCCGCCGGGAGCTCTGCCGACCCTGCGGACAAGCGCCGGTTACTGGGGCGAGTATCGCGGTATTCCGGTCCGCGCCGGAGCCGGCGACCAGCAAGCGGCGCTGATCGGCCACGGCGGCTGGCGCGAGGGCACGGTGGCGGTGCACTTCGGAACGGGCGCCTTCGTGCTCGCCGCCACCGGCTCGCGCATCCGTCGCCACGACGGCCTGCTCTCCGCCGTCACCGCATCGACTCCCCATGGCCGGCGATTTCAGCTCGAGGGTACGGTCAACAGTGCCGGCAGCGCTGCCGACTGGGCCTGCGGCCTGACCGGCGAGAGCCTGGCCGACTGGGTCGACCGCGACATCGTGCCGGAAGAAGTGCCCTGGGTGGTCCCGGCGTTTGCCGGTCTCGGCGCCCCCTGGTGGCAACCGCGGGCCCGAGGTCTCATCCACGGCATCGGGACCGGCACCCGCGGCTCCGATCTGCTCGGCGGAGTCCTCTTCGGCATTGCGATGCGGGTGGTGGACAATCTCGAAGCGATGGCGAAGTCCGGCACCCGCCCGGAGGTCGTCCGGGTCAGCGGCAAGTTGACTCGGCTGCGCGGCTTGATCGGTCTCATCTCTGACGCCGCCAAAGTCTCGGTCGAGGTGACTCGGAACGAGGAGACCGGACTGCTCGGGATCTGCCGACTGGCAGCCGCCAGCCTGAGCGGAGACCTCACGCTTTTGGAGCTCGCACCGCCGGTCATCACGCGTCGTGACCCCCAGTGGTCGGCCGACCGGGTGGCTTCCGTGCGCCAGCGCTGGAGCTCTCTGATCGCCTTGTCCAGCAACGGCTAGCCCAGGCTACCAACTCTCCCACTGCGGATGGCGCCAGGCGTTGCGCTGCTCGGCAACCGCCCTCAAGCCTCGATTCTCGAGCTCGGTCCCGAGTCGGTCGAGAAACTCGTTGCGGCCGTCGACAACCCCCAGGTTGAGGAAGAATTCGCGCTCCTTCCCCCGCTTGCCCCGGTGAACCAGCCGCAGCGCCTGGGTCCCGGGCCGCGGGGCACACGACAGGATGGCTTCCAGCGCAATGCGGCGGGGAGAGAACGTATGGAGGGGCTGATAGGCGAGAAAGCCGTCAGCGAGGGAGACGGCTGCTCCGCCGGCGGTCCACCAGACCTTGGCCAGGGTGACCCAGAAGAGAGAACCGTAGAACATCAAGACCCCGAAGGCCCGCGCGGCGGGGACACTCCCCGGTTGCTGCAGGACATAGGTGATGCCGCCGAGAATGGCGACAACACCGAGCCCCCAGAGAAGAGCGCTGCGACAGGTGCTTCGCACCCACGGTCGGAAAGGATAGGTTGAGTTCATCGGCTGAATGGCGCTCGCGGGGCGCGGGCTGAACCGCCCCGGCGACAGAATCGTACAAGAGGCGATGAAGAGACGACACTCCTGGTTGTCATCGGCCCTGACCGCTGCCCTGCTCGCCGGCGCGGCAGCGAGCTCGGCGGCCGCCGAAGGGGCCGCCGACCGCAAGGTCGTCGTGGAGCTCTTTACTTCGCAAGGTTGCTCGAGCTGCCCGAGCGCCGACCGGCTGCTGAGCGAGCTAGGCAGCGACGGCTGGCGGGGCATCCAGGTCATTCCGCTCTCCTTTCACGTCGACTACTGGAACTACATCGGATGGACGGACCCCTTCTCCGCCGCTGCCTGGTCCGAGCGCCAACGCCGCTATGCGACGAGTTTCTCCAGCGACCGGGTCTACACCCCACAGCTCATCGTCGATGGACAGAGTGAATGCGTCGGGGCGTACCGCCGCGAGGTCGGGCGCCACATCGAGAACGCGGCCCGGCGGGCCGCCGAGGGCGAGATCGAGCTCCGGCTCGACGGTGGTGCAGCCGGCAGCACGCTCGTTGTCTCGGCTGCGCTCCTGCCCGCGGCGCCAACCGGCGCCAACCTTCTCGCCGCGGTCTTCGAAACCGGGCTCGAGACTGCAGTCGGGCGCGGCGAGAACGCGCGCCGGACACTGCGCAACGACCACGTAGTCCGCCGCCTGATCTCGCTCGCCCAGCTCACGCCCGGCCAGCGATTGCGAATCGAGCACCGCCTCGAGCTCGACCCAGGCTGGCGGCGCGAGCACCTCGGCGTAGCCGTCTTCCTCCAGTCGCCGGAGACGCTCGAGATCTACGGCGCCGAAGCGGTCGACTTCTAGCCGGCGAAGCGCTGGGTGATCCAGTCGCCGATCAGCTCCAGGACCTCCGGCGCCATCGTCTCCTCGATCTGACCGTACTCGATCACGGCTCCAGTCGTCGCGTGTTGGAAAAGGTGGTTGAGGCCTTCCAAGCGCAGCGCCGTGAAGTCCGTATTGCCCGCCGCGGTCAGGGCGCGCTCGATCTCGGGTAGGTTCTGCTCGGCGTCGACCTGGAGATCGAGAGTGCCGACGAGGGCCAGGACCGGCACCCGCAAGCGGCGCAGCGTGGGTCTCGGGTCATAGTTCAGGAAGTAGCGGAACCAGGGGGTCAGGAATCTGTCGATCTGCTCGCCGATGACAGCCTCGGGATTGTCACCGAGCGCCTCTCGGGCCGCCTCTCCGCCAAGCTCGAGCTGCTGCATGGCGAGTCCGTGGAGCCCTGCCCTCAGGGTCTCCTCATCGTCCTCGTCGCGCAAGAGTCCGATCATCCGCTCGACCAGCTCCACCTGAGCATCGAGGCCGGCCGCATCGCCGCCGGCGGCCTCGGCCAGGCGACGGTTCTGCAGCGGCAAGATCTCGCCGCCCGAGACTCCAGGCCCCGCCAACAGCACGACGTAGGCCACCGCATCGGAACGGACCGCGGCCAGCGGCCCGACGAGGCCGCCCTCGCTGTGACCGATGATGCCGATTCGCTCGGCCGCGATCTCCGATCGGCTGCCCAGCAGCGCCACGGCGGCGAGAGCGTCGCCGGCGAAGTCGCTCGTGGTCGAGGCATTGATGTCGCCGCTCGAGCCGCCAACGCCGCGGTCGTCGCTGCGTAGAACGGCGATCCCACGCCGGGCCAGAGCATCGGCCAAGACTCGAAACGGCCGATGGTTGAAGATCTCCTCGTCGCGATTCTGCGGCCCGCTGCCGCTGACGAGCACGGCCGCGGGGAACGGGCCGGGCCCCGCAGGCAGGGTCAGAGTCCCGGCGAGCGTGACCTCTCCGTTGGTGTAGGTCACTTCCTCCTCGCGGTAGGGTAGGGGTGGCCGCGGATCCTGGGGGCGCCTGGCGACCTCGATCGCGTCGCGGCCGAGACGGAAGGATAGACGGGCGGCGCCTTGTGTGAAATCACCCGTGAGCTCGCCGTCACGCAGCGTCCCGGCGAAGGTCGGGACGCCGGAAACTCCGGCGATCGAGAAGCGAGCCCGGTCACCCTCGACGCTGATGTTCTCCAGCGGCAAGCCGATGGCCGATTGGGAGGGGATGTCGATCACCCCCGTCCAACCCGCGGTCTCGCCCTCCCCGATCCTCTCGAAGTCGAGCATCACCTGAAGCGCGGCTTCGGGCAGGGCGATCTCTCCCTCCCAGTGGCCGCTGAGATCGAGCGCCGCGGTTAACCTGTCGACTGTCTCCTGCGCCGCTGCTGGCGAACCGGCGGCAATCACCAGCAGGACCAGAACCGGAATCCGAAACCAGGAACCCATGACGCTTCCTCCGAGACTCCCGGAAGTCCTACGGGATCTG
>JAPUJD010000182.1 GCA_027296385.1 Acidobacteriota bacterium
CTCCTCCTCGATCCGCTCGCGCTTGCTGGGATCGATCTCGATGACGGTCACGTCGTGCCCCTCGCCGGAGAGGGCGCGCGCGAGGTGAAAGCCGACTTCACCCGCTCCCATGACGACGTAACGGTGGAGGGCCATCGGCCGGCATTGTATCGCCGCCCCGACGTGATGTGAGGCCGGCGCCCTATCCCCCGCAGGCGAAGCGGAGATAAGGAGTCCGGGCCGCCTTCAGGCTATTGATCGGGCGATCAAGCCAGGGTGATCAGAGCGGCCCAGCGAGCTTCCGTCTGAGACAGCACCCAAGCGTTGACGCGCACGGTCTTGGCGTCGCGGAAATCGCGCTCGATACGCAGGAGCAGAGCGCTCGCCAGATCGGCCGCCGGCATTGCGCTGCGCCAGTCGAGCTCGAGCGCCAGGCGCCGGGCCATGCGATCGCGCTCCTCGTCCGGGTACTCGTCGAGAAAAGCCCGCCCGATGGCGCCGGCCGCCTCGCGATCGGTGGCCAACGCGGCCAGAGCGTCGATCAGCTCCGCGAAGTCGGACCGCCGGCAGGCCGGCAGGCCGAGCGCGCTGACTCCCAGACCGGTCGCCAGGTGGCGCAGCACGGTGCGGCGGCTGATCGTCTTCATCGGTTGAGCGTCCCCTCGGACCCGGGATCCGAGAACAAGAGCATGGCATACCACCGTGTCACGGCGAAGCCAGCAAGCGGCGCAGGTGCTCGCCGAGACGCAGGGAGAGCGCCACGACCGTCAGCATCGGTCCGGAGCACCCGCTGGTGGGGAACACGCTGCTCCCGGCGACGAAGAGATTGCTGACGTCGTGGAGGCGACAATCGGTGTCGATGACGCCCTCCGACGGCTCGCGACTCATGCGCGTGGTGCCGCTTTGGTGGGCGCTCCAGCGGAAACGCCGACGGTTGACTCGACCCGTGGCTCGAAGCTGCAACCGGCCGAGAAGACGGCGGCCGAGGTTCTCCCCGAGCAGCCGAGCGGTCGTGCGCAGGCTCCAGACGACGTGGTCGTCGAAGCGCCAGGCGAGATCGATCCGTGGCACGCCGAGCTCATCGCGCTCGGCGCCCAGAACCAGCCGGCTGCGACGCTCGGGGGGCTGCTCGCTGCGCAGCGTCACGGCGCCGAAGTATGGTTCCGCGGCGGCGTCCGGAGTCGAATCCGAGTCGAGCCTCGCCGTCGCTGCCGCCAGCCGGCCGACGTGAGACGCCAGCTCTCCGATGTCGGCCGCGGCGACGGGAGAGAAGGTGATGAGCGAGTTGAGTAGCTCGTGCCGCGCCTGCAGTCGAGCGCTCGGGCGCATGATGGCGCGCACTGGATGTAGCCCGCCGTCGCCGGCCTGGACGGCGTCGTATCCCGCCATCGCGCGTCGCTGGCCCGGCAGTGCGACATAGGCCGCGCGCATCTCGACCTGTTCCATGAAGAAGCGGCCGACGAGATCGTTCTCGTTGCCGATCCCGTGTGGCCGCTGGCCGTTCGAGGCCAGCAACAGGCGGGCGTTCTCGAGCGCTCCCGCCGCGAGCACGAAGTACCTCGCCCGGACGACGAGCTCGGGGCCGTCGAGGCAGCGCGTGACGAGGTCGACGACGCGTCTCCCGCCCTCGTCGAGGGCGATCTCGACCACGTTGGCGTGGGTCAGCACGTTGACGTTGCCGGCCTGGGCGAAGCGGCCCCTGAAGCGCTCGGCGATGGAGGGCCGGGGGGAGTAGTCGAGCCAGCTGCTCTCGAAAGCATCGTCGGCGGCGAGCAGGCCTGTGCGCTCGTCTCGCCGGGCAGGGACGTCGATCCCGAAGAGCGAGCGCGCGCGCGCGTTGTAGGGGTCGAGCGTCGCCGCATCGATCGGCCAGCCGCTGGCCGGCACCCAGGAGCGCACGATGAGGTCCTCGGGGTCGAGTGCCCGGCAGCTACCGTGCCAGTCCTCGCCCAGGCCGCCGAAGGCCCGCGTCCGGGTAGCGCTGAGGTAGCGGTTGTTGCGGCCGAAGAGCCGGCCTCGAGCCCGGCCCGCCGCCAGTTGCTGAGTGCGATCCGAAGGCCCGCGGCCACCGCTCTCGACGACGGCGATCGAGCAGGACGAGTCGAGCAGTTCGAGCGTCACCGCGAGACCCGCGGCTCCGGCGCCGACGACGCACAGGTCGACCTCGAGAGTGGTGCCGGTCTCCAGCTCGCGGGCGTCGGTGAACATGCGGACTCGCTCTCTCGACGCCGCGGGCCCTCAGACGATGAGCCGCACGCCGCCGAGCTCGGCCAAACCGTACATGAAGTGGTCACCGGGCGCGCCGATGAACATGAAGTTCGTCGGGATCTCCCACTCCGCGGAGAGCTTGCCGATCAGCTCAGGGCTGAAAGCGCCACGCACGAACACGTACTCGATGTCTATCTTGGGATAGGCCTCGTCGAGAAACGCGAGGTCGGTCTCGAGTCGCGCCGGAACCTCGCTCTCGTCGCCGCCGACGATCACCACCTTGATGCGGTCGGTGTGCTCGTTGCGCCGCACGTAGAGCATCGCCTGATTCAGCGTTGCCAGGTTGTCGCCGCGAGTGAAGAACACCATCTGCTGCGAGTTGATCTCCGCGATCTTGTCGACCACCGAGGTCGACACTCTGCCCGTCACCCGCGCGACGGCTTCGCTGATGGCCTGGGTGAAGAACAGGATGGCTTTCAGGATGCCGATGCGGGTGAGCATGATCCAGATGATCAGCATTGCGGGCACGAAGTAGGACAAGAAGATCTTGGTGTACTCCGGTTTCATGATCAGGTTGCCGATGATGCCGAGCACCACCGCGGCGATGCCGATCAGGACCGCCGGCCAGGTGGCTCGCTCGGGCCGTGGCAGCCGTGCTCGCCGGACCTTGAGCAGGATGTTGCCGACGCCGAAGAGCATCATCACGGCGAGGAACGAGATGGTGTACACGCCGGCCAATGTGAGCAGGTCACCCTGGGTGATCCAGAGCACCGACAGGCAGAGAAGGAAGAAGGCGAGAATGATGAAGTGGGCGGTTCCCCGGCGGTTGGTCGCGAGCAGGAACTGCGGCAGAACCCGATCGAGGGTCATGCGCCGCAGCAGGCCGGAGACGCCGATGAACGAAGTCAGCACCGCGCCGCTCAAGACGAGAGCGGCGTCGATCGAGATCAGGTTCGCCAGCCAGCTGCCACCGGCGACGAAGCCCATGTGCGCCAGCAGCGCCTCCTTGTGAGTCTCGACCTCGGGAATGCGGACCAGCGCCAGGGCGAGGATCGCGATCAGCGGGTTGAACACGGAGACGGCGATCCACATGTTGCGCAACGTCTTGGGAAAGACCCCCTCGGCCTGCTCCTCGACGAAGTTGGACGAGCTCTCGAAGCCGGAGATACCGAGCATCGAGATGGCGAAACCGAAAAACAGCGCCTTCCAGACGCTGCCCTCGACCGGCCATGCCATCTCGACCGGCGTCGCCATGTTGAAGCTCAGCACTTCGAGGCCGTGCGTCGCGATGTAGAGGCCGCTGAGCAGAGCCAACAGCGTCAACGACGCCATGTGCAGCACGAAGATGCCCACCGCGACGGCCGAGGACTCCCCGATGCCCATGCCGGTGAGCAGGGCGAAAAAGAGCAGCAGGAGACCGGTCGCCACCAGGACCGGCATGCCGTGCCAGAAGTACTCCACATAGTGCATGGCCTCGAGGCCGGAGATGACCGCGGTGGCCATGTACGAGAGCAGGGTCAGGCACGCGGCGACGGAGGCCACCCGCTTGCTCGTGGTGTTGAGCAGCGCGTTGTAGGCCCCGCCGTTGAGCGGCAGCGCGCCGACGACCTCGCCGTAGATCTTGCGGAACAGGAAGAGAACCGCCACCACCATCAACAACGACAACCAGGCGAACTTGCCGGCGACGGCGATGGCCAGGGCCGAGACGTAGAGGCAGGACGAGGTGATGTCGTTGCCGCAGATCGCCGTCGCACGAAGCTCGCTCAAACCTCCGCGGCGGTGTTCGGTGATGTGTTCGCTCATGGTGGGGGTGCCCCGTGCCGGAAGCGAAGGCCCG
>JAPUJD010000183.1 GCA_027296385.1 Acidobacteriota bacterium
TCAGGTGACGTCTTTGAGGGTCAGGCCTTCGTCCTTGAGAAAGCGCAGCAGGCCCTTCTTGTCGAGAGTGCGCATCGCCCGGGTGGAGACGCGCAATCGGACCCAGCGGCCGAGCTCGGCGACGTAGATGCGCTTGCGCTGGATGTTGGGCTTTTGCCAGCGCGGAGTGACGTTGTGCGCGTGCGAAACGTGGCGCGCGCTCATCGGTTTCTTGCCGGTAATCTGACACTTTCTCGACATCGCAAAACTCTCCTGCAGCGCCCGAAGGCGCAAGAGGACGTACTTTACGCGACACGTCTACCGGAGGCAACCCTGTGCGCGGAAGATTCGCGTTCTGGCTCGCAGGCTAGTTCGCGGCGAAAAGTGTGACCGAGAACGAGTTGCCGGGGAGTTAAGGTTTCCCCACCTTCTCCTGCCAGACACCGCGGTTTGCAGGCTATGCCAGTTCACCCCGTCGCTGGAAGCGTGACCGTGAACGAGGCGCCGGCCCCGTGTCGGGGGGCACACTCGACCCGGCCGCCGTAGCTCTCGACGATGGCTCTCACGATCGGGAGCCCGAGGCCGAGGTGACCCTCGCCGGAGTGGCTCTCCGGCCGGGTGCTGTAGAACCGGTCGAAGATTCGCTGGCGATCTACCTTGGCGACTCCCGGCCCCTCGTCGCTGACCGAGAT
This sequence comes from Acidobacteriota bacterium, assembly GCA_027296385.1. GTDB lineage: Bacteria > Acidobacteriota > Thermoanaerobaculia > Multivoradales > JAHEKO01 > CALZKB01. The sequence continues at coordinate 672 of JAPUJD010000183.1, forward strand.
CTGGACTCCTGCCGGTCCCGACGAGATCGCCACGCGGACTGTGCCGCCGATCGGCGAGAAAGAGAGGGCGTTGTCGAGCAGGTTGCTGAGAACACGAACGAAGTGCTCGGGCTCGACGGCGACAACTGGTGCCGGCTCCCCTGTCTCGAGCTCGAGACTCGAGCCTTGCCCTTCTCGGGCGCGGTAGCCGTCGACCACCTCACTGGCCAGCCGGCCGACGTCGATGACCGGTGCGGGCTGTTGGCCACCGGCGTCGAGGAGGGCCAGCTCGCGAACCTCGGAGAGCACGTATTCCATGCGAGCGACGTCGCGTTCCACCATGTGAAGAAACCTCTGTTTGTCCTGGGGGTCGTCGACTTCGAGGATGAGCTCGGTGGCGCTGCGGATCGAGGCCAGGGGGTTCTTGAGCTCATGGGCGACGTCCGAAGCGAAGGCTTCGAGCTTGTGCTGATGGCTCTCGATCCGTGCGCTCAGTTTCTCGAGCGCTCGCGCTAGCTCGCCGATCTCGTCGTGGCGACGGGAGCCCTCGAAGCGGCCCTTGAGGCGCCCGCGACGGTCGACGATGGCGACCGCCTGCCGCTGCAGCCTGGCGAGAGGCCGTGCGATCGTGGCCGAGAACAGGAGGCTGAGCACGAAGGCGACGGCGATACTGACGAGGAAGATCTGGAAGATGTCGAGGCGGACCTCGATCAGGGATCCCAGGAGGCGAGCCGTCGACTGCGAGACGAGGACGGCACCGACGACGGCGTTGCCGTCGCGGATCGGGATCGCGCTGTAGAGGGTGACCGAGCGCTGACCGCCGGAGCTGATGCGGGTGGTGGCGCCGTAGCGACCGGCGAGAGCAGCCTGGATCTCCTCGCCCGCGAGTCGCGCGGAGCCACCGTAGACGTCGCTCGACTCGAGGGTGGGTGCGGCGGCGCGAAACAGCCGTTGGAAGAAGAGGGTCGAGCGGGCGCCCAGGCGGTAGAGCCAATCGCTGCGGCCGTTGGTGATCACCGGGGTCTCGACGCCGGGCTCGCGGCGCGGTCCGAAACGGGCGGAATCGGCCAGCAGGGTGCCTTCGGCGTCGACGACGCGAAGCCGCGCGTCGACCCGCCGTTCGAGCCTCTGGAGCAGCTCGATGGCTTGCTCGGCCTGGAGCTCTCCGGCCTCGCCGAGAGCCGCGGCCAGGAGACGTCCCTGTTGCACCATCGAGCGCTCCTGGTTCTCCAGCAGCTGGTGCTCGTAGCTGCCGAGATAGAGCAGGCCCGCCGCCGGCAGGAAGACCAGCAACACGTTGAAGAGCAACAGGCGCGGGAAGATCCGGGCGAGGCGGCGCATCGGTGCTCTAACGTTCTCGGTAGCGGTAGCCGACGCCGTAGATGGTCTCGATCTCCTCGAAGCCGGTTTCGATGGCGCTGAGCTTCTTGCGAATGCGTTTGATGTGCGAGTCGATGGTGCGGTCGCTGACGTAGGCGTCGTGCGCGTAGGTATGTTCCATCAGCTGGCGGCGACTCTTGACGTGACCTGGAGAGCGCGCCAGCGCCGTCAGGAGCAGGAACTCGGTCACGGTGAGGTGGACGACGCGGCCGTCCCAACGTGCTTCGTACCTGCTCAGGTCGAGCGCGAGCTTGCCGGCCTGGACGAGATCTCCGGGTTCGGTCGGGCCGGATTCAAGGAGCGCCAGGCGGCGGAAGAGGACCTTGACCCGCGCCCGTAGCTCGCGCATCGAGAAGGGCTTGCCGAGGTAGTCGTCGGCGCCGATCTCGAGACCCAGCACCCGGTCGAACTCCTCGTCGCGCGAGGAGAGAAAGAGGATCGGTAGGCGCTCGGAAAGTCCGCGCAGCCGCCGGCACAGCTCCAGTCCGTCCATCCGCGGCATCAGGATGTCGAGAATGACGAGATCGGGCAGCTCGCGCGAGAAGGCCTCCCAGGCCTGGCTGCCATCGGCGAAGGTCTGGACTCGATAGCCATCCCGGCCGAGGGCGAAGGCGACGGTTTCGCGCAGATGGGGCTCGTCGTCGACGATGGCAACGAGACCTGGCGTGGCGGCAGTCACGAGCGCAATCTACCGCAGCGGTTTGCCGCCGCAAACTCGGCCACAGGATTGCCACATTTCTCCTCGCTGCCGCCTCGATTCCGCCGCACCCAGAACATGGCACTGGGCTGAGATATGAAGGATGAACAACGCCACCTGTAGCCGTTTCCCTTTCGCGCGCTGGATTCCACTTGCGCTCCTGTTGAGCAGCGTCGTTTATGCCGCTTCGCCCGCCATGGCCGACTCGGAGTCGGACGCGATTTGTGAGGCGGACCTCGGGCCGCCGGTCACTGCCGACGAGGCGTCGTCGGGAGCGCTGCTGCTCGAGACCGAGCGCGCCGGCTTCTACGTCCTGGCGCCGACGGTGCGCACCGAGGTTGAGCTACAGGTACACGGAATGGTGGTACGCGGTCGCGTGCGGCAGACGTTTCGCAACCCGACTGCCTTCTGGGTCGAAGGCAAGTACGTCTTCCCGCTGCCCGACGAAGCAGCCGTCGACTGGCTGCGAATGATGATCGGCGAGCGTGTGGTCGAGGGGGAGATACAGCAGCGCCAGCAGGCTCAGAGAACGTACGCCGCAGCCAAGCGGGAGGGCCGCAAGGCCTCTCTCGTCGAGCAGCAACGACCGAACGTTTTCACCGCGCAGGTGGCCAACATGGGGCCGGGCGAAGAGATCGTGGTCGAGATCGGCTATTTGCAGACCCTGCGCTGGGTCGATGGCGGCTACCGGCTGCGCTTCCCCACCGTCGTGGCGCCGCGCTACGGCGGTCTGGTCGCGCCCGAGGTCGGTGCCGGAAGCGCGGCGGGGCATGCTCGCGTCGTGCTGCCCTGCGAGGACGTTGCCGGCAACGGTCGGCTGGCGGCGGGAGAAGACGGTACCGGAGAACTCGAGCTGATGGTCGAGCTGGCGGCTGGCGGGCCGCTCGACTCGATCGAGAGCTCCTACCATGAGGCCGTCATCGACGTCGAGCCGGGCTTTGTCTACCGAGTGCGTCTGGCTGCTGCGGCGCGCACGGATCGCGACTTCGAGCTCACCTGGAAGCCGCGCGTGGGCGCCAACGCCTCGACCCGGGCCTTCGTCGAAGAGCGCGACGGCGAGTTCTACACCTTGCTCATGATCTACCCGCCCGCGGCCGAGGCCGCCACCGAGCTGCGGTTATCGCGGGAAACCGTGTTCGTCATCGACACTTCGGGCTCGATGCACGGAGAGTCGCTGAGCCAGGCGCGGCGGGCGCTGATCACGGCGCTCGAGCGCCTGCGCCCGGGAGACAGCTTCAATGTCATCCAGTTCAACTCCGCGGCCCACAAGCTCTTCGAGGAATCGGTGCCCGTGGGCCGCTACAGCCTCGACGAGGCTGCCGCCTACGTACGGGGCCTCAAAGCCAACGGCGGCACACGCATCCGGCGGGCCCTGGAGGTTGCTTTCGAGCGCCCGGTAACGGGCTATGCGGTGCGGCAGATCCTGTTCATCACCGATGGTGCGGTCGGCAACGAGCCGGAGATCTTCGACTTCATTCGGGCCCGGCTGGGGGACTCGCGGCTCTTCACCGTTGGCATCGGATCGGCTCCCAACAGCTTGCTTATGCGCAAGGCGGCCGAGCTCGGGCGCGGTACGTTCACCCACATCGGCAGCGTCGAGCAGGTCGGCGAGCGCATGTCCGAGCTCTTCCGCAAGCTGGAATCCCCGGTGCTGACCGATCTCGTTGCCGACTGGGGTGACCCGTTGATCGAGGCGTTTCCGCAGCGCGTGCCGGATCTCTACGCCGGCGAACCCCTGGTGGTGATCGGGCGCGGCTACACCCCGCTCGAGGGCGTCACCCTGGCCGCGGCGCGGGGAGCGCTGTCCTGGCACGAGTCGGTCACCTTGCCGGCGGCCGAGTACAAGATCGGTCTCGCCAAGCTCTGGGCGCGTCGCAAGCTGGCGGAGCTCATGGACGACCTGCTGGTTAGCGCCGAGCCGGAGCTCGTGCGGCAAGAGGCGGTGGATCTGGCCCTCTCGTTCCATCTCGTCTCGCGCTTCACCAGCCTGGTGGCCGTCGACCGGACCCCGAGCCGCCCCGCGGGCGAGGTGCCAGTGACGCGTGCCATCCCGCTGCTCCTGCCGGCCGGGTGGACGCATCCCGATCTGATCTCGGGTCTGCCCGCGACCGCCACGAACGCCCGGGTCTGGCTGCTGCAGGGCCTCGCTTTCCTGCTCGCGGCGACGGCCCTGGCGCGGCCGCGGAGGAGGTGCCGTGCACAGACCTAGTGTAGTGCGTCGTAGGTCCTGCGGCATGAGTTCTAGAACCCTGCTAGCCGTCGGCCTGATGCTGGCAGCGGCTTTCTCGCTCGGCCAGGCCGGCTGGATCCACACCAAGGCGCTGGCGGCGCAGTGGCTGCTCGAACGCGCCTGGGTGAAAGTCCAGGACGGGGCGGCGGACGCCCGGCCCTGGCCCTGGGCCGACACGGCGCCGGTGGCTGAGCTCGCCGTGCCACGACTCGACCAACGCCTTCTGGTACTGGACGCAGCGAGCGGCCGAACTCTGGCGTTCGGGCCGGCCCACGTGGCTGGCAGCGCTCCGCCGGGAGGATTCGGCAACTCGGTGCTGACCGGGCACCGCGACACCCACTTCGCCTTCCTGCGCCATCTGCGCTCGGGTGACCTGGTCGAGATCCGTGATCGGAGCCGTGCGACGGTGAGCTACCGGGTGGAATCGATTGTCGTTGTGCGGGCCGACGAGTTGCGACTGACACACTTTGCACCGCGGCGCGAGCTCACCCTTGTAACCTGCTACCCCTTCGATACCGTGACGGCGGGGGGACCGTGGCGCCTGGTGGTGCGGGCCACGGAGACTGAGGTCGTTGGGTGACGGCTGGCGCGAATCTCTACGAGTTCGTGCTCGAGGACATCGTGCCCTATCTGGGCTCGTCGGCGAAACCCGATGGAGACGATTCATGAGCGTCAACACGACCACCGAGCGCAAATCTTCGCCGCTCTCATTTTGGCAGTCCGTCCTCGATCCCGAGACCGCTCGCTCACCCGTGACCTGGAGCCAGGTATTCGCGGCGCTCGCTGGAATCGTCTTGCTGACGGTCTTCTATGGCCTGGCGGCCGGCTTCTTCCAGGGCGACCAGCAGATTCTCGTATCCGCCTTCAAGATCCCCCTCGTTGTTTCCGCAACTCTCCTGCTCTGCCTCCCCTCGCTTTACGTCTTCGCAGTCTTCGCGGGTGCGCAGCTGACGGTGTGGACGTTCTTCACCACCGTCCTGGGGTTTGCCGGCCGCCTGAGCCTTTTCGCCTTCGCCACGTTGCCGATCGTCTGGCTGTTCTCCGTCTCCAGCCAGTACCTGTTACTGATGATCGCGATGCACTTGGTGATCTGGATCTTGTCTCTGGCGCTCTCGCGCTCGGCCCTCTCGTGGCCGGGGCGACCCGCGCGCGGCGTCGTCACGCTCTGGCTGGTGCTGGTCTTCGTCGTCTCCTTGCAGCTGGCGACGGTTTGCCGGCCAGTGCTACTGCGACCGGCCTACGCGCCGCTCTTCGAGAGAGGCAAGGTCTTCTTCCTCGAGCACTTCGACCACGTCGCGGGAAAGACGTCGCCCTAAGGGCTTGCTGAAGAACCCCAACCGCAAGCGCCGGACAAAGCACACTAGTTCACCACATGAGTGTTGTTCGACTCGTTCGATTCCTTGACCTTGTAGGTCGAATCGACTCGAATGTTCAGCGGCGTCGCGACCTGGCCGCGAGCGACTAGGGAAATCTCGATATCGGTCTGCTCGCCCCGACCCGGCTCCGAGCCGCGATGAGAGGAGCGAGCCAAGGGACGAGCAGACCTGCTGCGGCGCCTCGGCCGTTGGGTCTGATCGCCGAGATGCATGATCTGCGAGCGAAATTGGGCGAGGTGAGTCTAAAACCGTAGTCAATACGCAATATCTGGGTTGATTTTGTCTCCGTTTTGCACTAGTTTGCGCCGAACGTCAACTACTGGAGACTCACTGTGACAACTCGAGCTGAGATTCTGAGGATCGCGAAGAAGGAGAACGTTCGGTTTTTGCGGCTGCAATTCACCGACATCACCGGCGTGCTGAAGAACGTCGAGGTGCCGGCCAGTCAGTTCGGCAAGGCGCTCGACGGCGAGATCATGTTCGACGGCTCGTCGATCGAAGGCTTCGTGCGAATCGAGGAATCGGACATGCTCCTGGTGCCGGACCTGGGCACCTTCATCGTCAACCCGTGGACGAATCCGGACGGCACGAAGGTGGCGCGGTTGATCTGCGATATCCACCGTCCCGACGGCGGGCCGTTCGCCGGCTGCCCGCGGGGAGCGCTCAAGCGGCAGACGGCCCTGGCGAAGGAGAAGGGCTTCACCATGGTCGTCGGGCCGGAGGCGGAGTTCTTCCTCTTCCAGAAGGACGCTGACGGCAAGACCTTGGTCGAGACTCACGACGTCGGCGGCTACTTCGATCTGACG
>JAPUJD010000184.1 GCA_027296385.1 Acidobacteriota bacterium
ATTTGATCAGCGGATCCATGCCGGTGACCACGGAGGCCGTGGCAACCACCCCGGCGACGACGGCGGCCGGTGTCGCCACGCTGTCGAGCAGGTTGTCGAGCCAGGGCACGTAGTAAGCGGCGATCTCCAGCAGCGTCGCTACCGAGAACATGATCAGGGCAGGCGTGCCGGCGAGCCACTCGAAGCTCCCGCTCACGCTCAGGTAGCCGGCCCGAGCGGCCAGATTCATCACCAGGAAGGGCACGAAGATCCGAAAGCCGCAGGCGGCGCTGAGGCCGAGACCGAGAGACACGCTGAGGAGAGTCTGGAGGTCCATCGCCACAACTACGTCTCGAGCTCGTCCAGCATTCCGATGCGGCGGATGTGGCGGCCGCCCTCGAAGTCCGTGCGCAGCCACACGGCGACGATCTCGAGCGCCGTCTCCAGGCTGACCAGACGCTCGCCGAGCGAGATCATGTTGGCGTCGTTGTGCTCCCGAGCCAGACGGGCCGTGGACGCGTCCCAGCACAGCGCACAGCGCACGCCACGGATGCGATTGGCCGCCATGGCCTCGCCGTTGCCCGAGCCCCCGAGCGCGATACCGCGCTCGCACTCCCCCGCCGCCACCGCCCGCGCCGCCGGCAGGATGAACTCCGGGTAGTCGCACGACGCGGTGGAATCGGTCCCGAAATCGCGGATCGCGTGTCCCTCGGCGACGAGGTAACCCTTGATCTCCTCCTTGTAGCGGAACCCCGCATGGTCCGACGCGATGGCGATCCTCATCTCTTTCTCCTCCCGGGCAAACCGGCAATCCAGGCCTCGAGCTCGGACACGCCCATGGCGCGAGTGACGATCAAGTAGCACACAGCGTACACCGTCACGACCAGCACGGCACTGGCCGGCGTCGGCAGCTTGCCGGCGATGCCGTACCAGAGGCTCGCCGCCGGTACGACGGCAGTCAGAGCCGCCGCCGCCATCCGCAACAGGGCGGCGACTGGCAAGTGCATCTCTCCGACGGTTCCGGCGAGCCGGACCCGAATGCGCCAGAGCTCCCACCAGGCACCGATCGCGGCTCCGACGGCGAGGCCTACCGCGCCCATGTAGAGCTCTTTGTCGCTACCGGTCGCGACTAGGGAGCCGACTGCGAACCGATCGAGAAAGAAGGCCAGCGTCCCTCCGATCGCGGCTGAGAGCAGCACCCGCTCGACGCCGACCCGGGCCGGTATGCGGGTCCGGCCCAAGGCGTAGAAGACCGTGTTCATCTGCCGGGTCACGCCGCTTGCCGGCAACCCGACACTGTAGGAAGCCAGCACGAAGTACATGAGCCAGCGGTCGACCTCACCGAACTGCCCCCGGCCGTAGATGGCGCCTACGATGAGGAAGCCGAAGAAGAGATAGCCGATGGCGGTGGGCACAACGAAAAACGAACTGCGCTTGATCGTGCTGGCGACACGCCGCGACACCTCGGGCCCCGAAGTCGCGTCCAGGCGCGAGATCTCAGGTAACTCGGCTGCGGCCACCGACAAGCCGAACAGGCTCAGCGGCAACAGGTAGAGCGTCAGGGCGAAGCCGAGAATGCCCTGCGCTCCGGCCATCAAGAAAGAGGCGATGAAGCCGTCGAGGTGGCCCGAAAGTTGCACCGCGCCACGGCCGGCCAGCATCGGCCAGAAGGCGCCGAGGGCCTGTCGCACGCCGCGCACCTCGGTCGACAGGCTCAGACGGAATCCCCTGATGACCCCGATGACGAATGGCAGCTGCACCAGGAACTGCAGGCCGCCGCCGATGAGGGCGCCGACAGCACCGGCCATGAGAAGGTGCTCCGAGCCGCTGCCGGGCGCGGCGCCTTGGCGTAGCGAGGCGCCCGCCCACCACAGGCAGGTTATGATCGAGACGTTCCACAGCACCGGCGCGAAGTAGGCGGCGAAGAATCGGCGGTGGCTGTTGAGGACACCGATCGACCAGGCTGAGAGGACCAGGACTCCGGCCATCGGAAAGAGCCACCGGACCAGCCGTACGGCGATGGGAAACCGGTTCACCGTCGCCGTTCCCGCCGCCACGTCGGCCGCGTCCCGCAGGTAGCCCGGGTTGAAAACGGCAACGATCGGACCGGCGAAAAAGATGCCCACCAGAGCGAGAACGCCCGCGACCACTACCAGAAAGCCGAAGATCGCCCCAGCGAAGCGGCCCGCGTCTTCCTCGCGGCCCTCCTCGAGAAGCCGTGAGTACTGTGGAATGAAGGCCGCGGACAGGGTCTGCTCGCCCAGCAAGTTCTGGATCAGATTGCCGCTGCGCATCGCCTGCCGGAAGACGTCGAGGTGAGGTCCGGCACCGACGAAGAGCGCCAGCGTGGCGTCACGCACGAAGCCCAGGAGCCGGCTGGCGAGAATGCCGGCAGCCACCCGCGAGGCGCCTCCGAGCCCTCCCGCGCCAGGCTCAGAGTTGACAGGCTCAGTCGAGATCGCGGGTTCTCCCTAGCGGATGGTGACGGTGCCGGTCGGTCGGGCAACTGTGGTAGACAAGAGGGCCGGCGATGCCGATCTACGAATTCTACTGTAGCGCCTGTCACACGCTGCTCAACTTCTTCTCGGCGACGGTCGACACCGACCGGCGCCCCGACTGTCCGCGTTGCGAGGCTACAGAGCTGGAGCGTAGGCCGGCCCGTTTCGCCACGCTCAGCGGCAGCGCCGAAGAGGCGAACGCGAGCCTCGAGGGGCTCGACGACGCCCGCATGGAGCAGGCCATGGCGGCGATGGCCGGCGAGCTCGAAGCCACCGGCGAGGACGAGGACCCCCGGCAGATGGCTCGCCTGATGAGGCGCTTTGGCGAGGCCTCGGGGCTCGAGATGAGCGAACAGATGGAGTCTTTCGTCTCTCGGTTGGAGGCGGGAGAAGATCCCGACCACGTAGAGCAGGAGCTCGAGGGCCTGGGCGACGATGCTGGCATGGAGGACTTGTTCCGTCTGAAGCGCGGCCAGGCCGGCCACCGCGCCCGGCCTCCCCGGCTCGACGACGAGCTCTACTTCTTCTGACGATGAGCCGGCTCTCCACGCTCGGCCGGCCGTTGATCGACGCCCTGCGCTCGGCGCAGGGCCTGGTCCTGGTGGTCACCGGTGCCGGTATCAGCGTTGCCAGCGGCATCAAGACCTTCCGCGGCAGCGAGCCCGACGCCGTCTGGCGCCAGAACGACGTCGCCAACGCCACCGTCGCGTCCTTCGAACGCGATCCGGTCGGGCAGCTCGACTGGTACTTGGATCGTTTCGCCGCCGTCGACGACGCCGTGCCCAACGCCGGCCACTTGGCTCTCGCCGATCTCGAGCTTCAGCGAGCCGAGCGCGACCTGCCTTACCTGCTCGTGACGCAGAACATCGACACCCTGCACGAGCAAGCCGGTAGCCGTAATCTGATCAAGGTCCACGGCTCGGCCGATCGGCTGCGTTGCGGGCGCTACGGTTGCCGCCTCGGAGCGCCGAGCGGTTCCTTGTCGAGATCCCGAGTCGATCTCGAGACTTTCAGGCGAAGCCCCGAGGACGCCACGCTGCCCCGTTGCCCGGAGTGCGGCTCGCCGCTGCGCGCTCACGTTCTCTTCTTCGACGAGTACTACACCGAGCACGACGACTACCGGTTTCCCGAAGTGGAGCAGGCGGCGGCCGAAGCGGTTCTCATGCTGTTCGTGGGCACCTCGTTCGCTGTCGGCGTGACCAGCCTGCTGCTGGAGGCCGGTGCCCGGCGTCGCCAACCGATGTTCAGCATCGACCCGGTGGGCACCCGGTTGCCGGCCTCGATTCCCGTCGAGTCGCTGACCGCTCCGGCCGAAGAGCTACTGCCAGTCGTGGTCCTGGGCGCTGGCTGAAGAACCCTCGAGCAACCATTCGCGCAAGCGCTGCTCGATAGCGTCTCGTACGCGGCGGAAGCTCTCCAGCCGCTCCTTTTCACCGCCCTCCACCGCCGCTGGGTCGCTGAATGACCAGTGGAGGCGACGAGCCGGGCCGGGAAAGTCGGGGCACGACTGCGCCGCCCGCTCGCAGACCGTGATGACGAAGTCGAATTCCCGGTCGATGAACTCCCGGAGGTGCTTGGAACGCTGACCCGAGATGTCGATGTGTCGTTCGGCCATCGCCCGCACCGCCAGCGGGTGCACGACCGAGGGTCGCGAGCCGGCGCTGGCCACCTCGAAGTGCTCCGGAGCCAGTTCCCGCAACCATGCTTCGGCCATCTGGGAGCGCGCCGAGTTGCCGGTACAGAGAATCAGAGCTCGTCGCTTCATCAGCCGGCAGCCTACCAAGCCGAACGGCGGTGGCATCGAAGCCTCGCGTTGCTTAAGATAGCGCCGCCTGCGAACGGGCGACCCGAGGGGACGAACACGAATGGCAACGTTGAAGGGCAAGACTGTTTTCATCACCGGCGGTAGCCGAGGCATCGGCAAGGCCATAGCGCTGCGCGCGGGAGCGGACGGCGCCAACGTCGTCATCGCGGCCAAGACCAAGGTGCCGCATCCCAAGCTCCCGGGGACCATCTTCGACGCGGCGGAAGAGGTCGAGGCGGTCGGCGGACAGGCTCTGCCAGTGGCGACCGACATTCGCGACGAAGGTCAGGTCAGGTTCGCCGTCGCGCAGGCGGTGGAGACCTTCGGCGGGATCGACATCCTGATCAACAACGCCAGCGCCATCAGCCTGTCGCGCACCCTCGACACGCCGATGAAACGCTTCGATCTCATGTGGTCGGTGAACGCCCGCGGCACGTTCCTGTGCTCTCAGGCCTGCTTGCCTCACCTCAAGCAGGCGGAGAACCCCCACATTCTCATGATGTCGCCTCCGCTCAACATGAACCCAGAGTGGTTCAAGGATCATCTCGCCTACACGATGTCGAAGTACGGGATGAGCGAGTGCGTGCTCGGGCTGGCCGAGGAGCTCCGTCCGGACGGCATCGCCGTCAACGCGCTGTGGCCGCGAACCGTGATTCGCACTGCGGCGCTCAAGATGCTGATCGGCACTCCCCTGGCCAAGACCCTGACGATCGAGAACTGCCGCGAACCGCAAATCCTCGCCGACGCCGCCCACGCGATCCTCACCCAGCCGAGCAAGACTTGCACCGGGCACTTCTACATCGATGAGCAGGTGCTCAAAGCGACCGGCGTCACCGACTTCGACCAGTACGCGGTCGATCCCGAATCCCCCCTCGCCCGCGACCTCTTCCTCGAGTGAGCTATTTCAACAGCCATCTGGGACTCGAGCCCGGCTCCACGCCGGGCAGCATCACGCTGACCACGAGAGCCGAGCACCTGGTGGCTCCGGACACGATTCACTTCGCAGTGCTCACCACCATGGCCGAAGTCGCCGCCGCGGGTGCTGTCGCCGCGCCAGTCGTACCGGCCAGCGTCAACGTCAACCTCCTGTCGCGGGCCCGCCCCGGCCAGCTCGAGGCCCGGGGCACCTTGGTCAAGCGTGGGAGTCGACTCGCAGTGGCCGAAGGCGAGGTGTTTCAGGATGGCCGCCTCGTGGCCAAGGCCACAGTCACATTCGCCATTCTCGAAGGCTGACCATGAATCGAAAGCAAGCCTGGGAATTGATGATCCGGCACGTCGAGGCGCCGGGCCTGCGGCGTCACATGGTAGCGGTCGAAGCGGCGATGGGAGCCTACGCCGAGCGCCTCGGAGCCCCACCCCAAACTTGGAGACTGGCCGGCCTGCTGCACGACTTCGATTGGGAGATCCACCCCACGCTG